>JAYKJB010000132.1 GCA_035285325.1 Candidatus Sericytochromatia bacterium | reverse complement strand
TACCGGCGCGATTCGGCCCGCCACGGCCCCAGCTTTGGCGATCGTGCTGCCTGATTTGGCGACCATTTGGGTGACCCCGGCTGCCCCATCGAGAACGTTACCCACCCCGCGGGTGACTTTGGCGCTACCGCCCACCGTGTCGCCGGCTTGGATCTCCTCAACGCCTTTCTTGACCGAGACGGCCCCGCCGAGTCCGCCGAAGACGGAGCCAGCCATCGACAGACCCTTGCCGAACTTGGCCCCTTCATCAAGGTTCTGACTGATGGTTTCGGCCAGCTTGGCGAGACGACCTGTTTGTGCATTGAACTGCTTGCTGAGGTTGCCCGCGCCCTGCAAGGTCTCCGCCGCGTTCTTCACCAGATCGACCGACGCTTGACCGAGGTCCACCATGCCCTCGAATTCACCTTGGAGGGCACGTGAACCGCCGTCGATGAAGGAATTGGCGGCCTCGTAGACCCCAAAGGCCCCTCCCGCGGCTTTTTTCCCTGCTCCGGCCAGTTCGCTGTTCAAAACCTTGCTGGCAAGGCCGGCCGCCAGGTTCGAGTCGCCGCGAAGTTGGGCAGTGCCGGCTTTGGGCTTGCCCGTACCCGCCGATGGTGCTTCCACCTTCGCTTTCGGCGGTGGGGGCGGAGGGTTCAGAGGCGCGGTCTTTGAACGATTGACGGGAGCAGTCATTGGTCATCCCCCTGTGGCAGTGGCAACGCAGTATAGAGTTCTTGTTCCCCGCGCAGAGGCGACCCCGTGCCAGTCTTGACGTAGATTTTACAAAAGAGAAATAAACCGACGGGCCGGGGCTCAACCTCGCGGGACAAAACGGAAGGCGGCCGAGTTGGTGCAGTACCGCAGGCCAGTCGGTGCAGGGCCGTCCCGGAACACGTGACCCAGATGGCCGTCACAACGACTGCAAAGTATCTCTGTTCGCCGCATGCCGTGGCTGAGATCGTCGCAGGTCTCGATCGCGTCCGCCGAGGCAGGCCGGAAGAAACTGGGCCAGCCCGTCCCGGAATCGAACTTGGTATCGGACTGGAAGAGCAACTGGTCACACCCAGCGCAGTGGTAGTCACCGGCCGTCTTGTTGTCCCAAAATTCGCCTGTCAGCGCGCACTCCGTCCCCTTTTGGCGCAGGATCCGGTACTGCTCGTCCGTCAGCACCGATTTCCATTCGGTTTCACTCTTCACGACCTTGTTCACCTGGATTCCTCCGCTTTCGGACGCCTGCCCCCAGGATACCAGTTCCAGTCGCCGAGCAAGCTGAGCGAGGCCGGCAGGAGGACCAGGCGAACCAGCGTGGCATCCACAGCCACGGCCACCGCAAGCCCGACCCCCAGCATCTGGACCACGGCAAATTCGGCCCGCGCAAACGCACCGAACACGCAGAGCATGATGGCGGCGGCACTCGTGACGATGCCGGCCGTGGCCGAAATGCCTTCCACCACCGAGGAGGCGCTGTCTTGTCCCTGGTCGTAGGCCTCCTTGATGCGGGCGAGCAGGAACACCTCGTAGTCCATCGACAGCCCGAAGACGATACAGAATAGACTCAGGCTCACGGTCAGGGGGATCTGCTCGAACGGAGTGGGGTGGCCAAACCAGGCGATTCCCCAGCCGAATTGAAACACAGCCACCACCACACCCAGGCCCGCTCCGACGGACAGACCGTTCAGGCAAATGGCCTTCAACGGCGCGAGAAGCGATCGGAAGGCCCACGCCAGAGCGGCAAAGGTCGCCGCCACGATGAAGGCTGCGACGGGCAACACGGTAGCCCCCATCACGCGGTCGAAGTCGTTGAAGAAGGCCGCCTGTCCGCCCACCGTGACCGTGAAGCCCGCAGGGTTTCTGCTGGCCAGTTCGAGCGCGAACTGCTTGCTGCCCTCGAAGGTGACGTGCTGCTTGAGGATGACCTGAAGGGCAGTGGCCTGTCGGTCCTGGCTCAGAAACACATCGGCCAGCAGGGGGAAGCGCTGGCGCAGTCGCTCCTGGTCGGCGTACAAGAGGGCCAAACTGAGAGGGTTGAGTTGGGGGGAGAGGGTCACCGGGCTGATCACGTGCGCCACCCGTGGGTCCGCTTCCAGGGTCCTGGTGTAGCGTATCAGGGCCGGCAGATTTCCAACGGCCAGCGCCGACGTTCGCCGGTCGTCTTCTGACACGCGCAGGATCACGTCTATGGGTGCCACCAGGCCCGCTTGCCCCATCCCGGCCAGCGCCCGGAACCCCTGTTGATAGGGCAGCCCTGGCGGCAGCCAGTCGCCCGTCGGAAAACCGTTTTTCAGCCAGATGATGGGGGAGGCCAGCAGCAACAGCAGGACCGTGGACCCGAGCAAGTAGCGCTTCGGGCAATGCACCACGTGTCGAACCCAGGTTTCCCAGCGCGGTTGGGACGGCAGGAGCCAGCGAAGTCGCAGGGCCCGTGGGGCGTCGATGCTTGCCCCCAGCACGGCCAGGCAGGCCGGCAACAGCGATAGGGACAGCAAGATCGAGACCAGGGCCACCAGCAGACCGCCGATGCCCATCGACTGGCTGTCCAGGACTCGCGTGCCCAGCAAGCCCGCGAAGCCAATCGCCACCGTGAGGCCACTGATCAGAACCGCTCGCCCCGCGGTGTGAGTGGTCTCCCCGACGGCCTGTTCCACCCCGAGCCCCGCTCGCAGGGATTCGCGGAATCGGCTCACCATCAGCAGGGCATAGTCGATGCCCAAGGCCAAGCCCAACATGGAAGCCACGCTCTGGGTGTAGGTCGAGAGTGGCGTGTAGGGAGCTATCAAGCCAAGGATGCCTACGGTTCCGATGATCGCGAACACTCCGACCAGCAGGGGCAATCCGGCCGCCACCAGCGACCCGAAGGCCAGCAACAACACCAGCGCCGTGAGGGGCAAGCTTCGCCCTTCAGCCCGCCGGGTGTCGAGCATGCTGAAGGCATTGATGTCGTGGGTCAGCGCGGGCCGGCCCGTCAGATGCCAAACCACTGGCCAGGGTGCCGCTGCGCACAGATGGCTCACCTGGCTTCGCAGCGGCGCCACCAGGGCCTCTGCCTGCGCCAGGTCGGTGGCGTTCAATCCCAGCACCACCAAGGTTCCGTGGGGGTCCCTGGAACGGAGGTGTCGCGCCGACTCGGCCGTGAGAACCTGCGCCACCCCTGGATGCGCGCGCAAGCGCGTCTGGAGGTCTGCCAGAAAGTGCTGTCCGGCCTCGCTGGACCATTCCGGCCCTTGCAAGGTCAGCACGAGCGATTGGGCAAAGGGGTTGCGAAACTCCTGCCGCAACACCTGTTCCGCCTGCGCGGAGGCCGTCCCCGCGATGCTCCCCGTCCCGCTCTGGAGGTGCCCTGCCAGGGGCTTCGCCGCCACCAGGGCACCCAAAAAAATCAACAGCCAGGCGCAAATAACCAGGTGGCGACGGCGGGCGACCCAGCGCCCCCAACGTGCCAGCGGGTGTTGATGGTTGGACACGATGTCGTCCCTGCTTCCCGTTGAAGCCCCTTCCGGTGCTATGATGAAGGAGTTTCAGGGGGCGCGTCCAGACAACTGCTGGCCGGCCTGATGGCTTGGAAAGTGGCTGCTTGGCCTTGCGGAAGTTCGACTCGGACGCCACCATCGCGGTTTTGCCCGTCTCGGACCAAGCGCGTCAGCGGCTGCTGGCAGTCAATCCCGGCGATTGGCACGTGCCGCGGAGCGCGGTGGAACAGTGGCTTTCGCCTAGCCAGGCCTTCTTTCTGACGGGGCACGCCGCGGTCCTGATCGACGAGGGACGAGGCGCGCTGCTCGTGACGCTCGACGCTCGTCCCCGGCAAGACCGCTGGGCCGCTTTCTCCTTGTTGCGGGTGGCGCCCGATCTGGACGGTGAGGCCGCCGAGGCTTCGGCGATCGCCCTCTTGCGGGCCGCGCGGCAATGGGCTTTCGCCCACGATGCCCGCCACCTGCGAGGACCGCTGCCCTTTTCAACCTGGTTTCCCTATCGGGTGCTGGCCGACGACCGGGAGCAGGGGCCTGTGGGTTTCTTCGGTGAGGCGGTCGAGCCGGTGAGTTACAACCGATGGTATCGGGCCGCCGGCTTCCAGGTGACAGATCGTTACGTCACGATGGCCCTGCCGGAAGACCCGACCTTCTGGGAGACCCATCTGACCCGGGAAGCAGCCCTGTCTGCTCGAAGGCGAGACCACTTTCTGGTCCGTCCGCTGTCCCCTCAGGACGGAGCGGCTTTGTTGCCCGTGGTTCATGGCTGGATCAATGCCGCCTTCGCCGACAATGCCTATTTTTCGCCGCTGGGGCAATCCGATTTCATCGACCGGGTCTTGGGAGCGCTTCCCGCCGAGGCGGAGCCGATTCGCCTGGCGGCCTTCGACCCCTCCGGTTCACCTTTTGGCGTGCTCACAGGGCACCTTGAAGGAGACCGGGGGGTACTCAAAACCATCGCGGTTCACCCCGACGTCCGCCGCGGCCGTTGCGCCATGGCCCTGAGTTTTGCGTTTCATCGTATGCTGTACGAGCGAGGTCTCACGCGAGCCTGGCACGCTCAGATGCATGAATGCAACGCCTCGGCCCGAATGAGTGCCAAGTATGCCCGACCTGTCCGCCATTACGTCGTTTACGGGGATACCCTCCGTCACTGACAACCTCTACCACCGCACCATGATCGCCTCGGGCGTCAATCCCGACAAAATTGCGATCTGGGAGCGGCCGATGGGCGCCCCAGACGACCTCGCGGTCTCGTTCAGTAACTTGCGCGCCTCGGCCAATCGGCTGGCACACTGGTTGCGTCGGCGCGGCGTCGGAACCGGCGATCGCGTGCTGGTCTGGGTTCCGATGTCCACGCCACTGTATGCGGTCATGCTGGGCGTCGCGCAGATCGGCGCCGTGTGTGTGTTCATCGACCCGGCCGCTGGACATCCAGCCGTCGAGCGGGCCTGCGCGCACGCCGCTCCCGCTGCGGTCGTGGGGGTTCACGCCGCGCGCTGGTTCGCCCTGCTTTCTCCCGCCGTTCGGGCGATTCCGCATCGCTTGTGGCTGAGCACACGTGCCCCCCTGCTGCCGCGTGAGGCCGCGGACTCCGCCGTGGCCGAGGTCCTGCCCGAGACCGCGGTGGCCTGTGTGTACACCACGGGCAGCACGGGGGAGCCCAAGGCGGTGCAGCGCTCGCACGGCTACGTTTGGGCCCAACTGGCAGCCTTGAATCTCCACCCGTCGAAGCATCCTGACGCGGTGGACATGCCCAGCTGGCCCATGTTGCTGTTCGATGGCTTGTGCCACGGTCGAACCAGCGTGATTCCCGCCTTTCCCGCTGGAAAGCTGGCACGGGCCAAGCCTGCTCTGCTCCTGGCGCAGATGGCCCGTCATGGCGTGACCCTCTGGGTCGGCCCTCCGGCCCTCGCTGAGGGGCTTTGCGCGGCGGCGGAAGCGGCGTCTCGACCTCTTCCGTTTCGACACGCGTTCGTCGGGGGCGCGCTCGTGACCCCTGCGCTGTTGAAGCGGATGCAAGGCCTGATGCCGGAAGGGGAGGCGTTTGGCGTCTACGGTTCAACCGAGGCGGATCCGGTGACGATCGTCTCGGCGCGCGAAATTCCGGAGGGACCGCCAAACGCGGGCGTGTGCATCGGCCACCTCCATCCGGACCTGGACCTGAGACTGGTGACCCCCTTGAACCGTGAGGCCTTGTGGGCGGAACTGGTCGAAGTGCCAGCCGGCCAGGTGGGCGAGATGATGGTCTCGGGGGCGCACGTCAACACCGACCCTTCGCAGGTTCAGGGCGCCTGGCGGCGTCACAAGGTTCAAGGCCCTGATGGTCGAATCTGGCACCGGATGGGGGACCTGGCGGGGCAAGGGGCCAACGGAATGCTCTATTTGCAGGGTCGCCTGGCGCATCGGGTCGAGCGGTCGTGTGGTCCGATCGACGGCATTCCGGTGACGCTGGCGGCTCTGGCGTTGCCGCAGGTCCAGGCCGCTGCCGTGCTGCCGCGGGGTGGAACGGCCTGGTTGGTGGTGCAACCTCGGGAGGAGGCCGATTTGCACGAGGCGATGGCCCGCCTGGAGGAAGCCGTGGCGCCCTTCGGACCGATCGAAATTGTCTTCCACCCCGACCTGCCACGCGATGTGCGACATCATTCGCGAGTGGACCTCGAGGCCTTGCGGGAAGACCTCCCGGACCATCCACCGGTGCTTCCCGCGAAGGGCCCGCCACCCCCGTGGCCCAAGGCCTTCCACGCTTACTTTCAGGAACGATTTCCGCTGGCCAAGACCCTGCTTGGTGTGGCGGTGATGGTGGCCGCTGATGGTTTCGCCACGCTCGCGCTGATCCAGGAACCGCTGTCGTGGCAACTGGCACCACGCTTCGCCCTGGTGCTGGCCCTGTTCACGGCCGTGTTCTTCCACCTGCGGGTCTTCGATGAGCACAAGGACTGGTTGATCGACCGGGTGGCCTTTCCAGAACGGGTGCTCTCGCGCGGCTGGGTTTCCCTTCGCCAGTTGCGAATGGCGGCCTGGGGGGCGATCGCCCTCGAGTTGGCTTTGGCCGCCTGGGCAGGCCCGGTGCTGCTGGTTTGGACCCTGGTGTTGATTGCTTACACCTGGCTGATGCTGCGCGAATTCTACGTGGGCGACTGGCTGCGGCGCCATCTTGTGCTCTATGGCGTGAGCCACATGGCCATCATCTCCCTGATGTCACTGACGGCCTATGCCGCGATCCTCGATGCCCTGCCCAGCGCGGCGGTGGCGGCTTTGGCCGCGCAAGCTGGGCCGGATGGGACGCTGGGCGGGCTCCTGCCTCCCGTCGCGCAGAAAGTCTGGCATCCGAGTCTCATGCTGTTTGCCGGCATGAATTTTTGTTTGATCTACTCGCTCGAAGTCGCGCGCAAGGTTCGCGTACCGAGCCAGGAGCGTCCTCAGGTTGACACCTACTCCAGACGACTGGGCATCCCGGGGGCCTTGGCACTGGTGATCGGCATGCAGGGTCTGGCCCTCGGCCTGCTGGCCCTGGCCGCACCCGCCTTGCATGTCGGATCGCTGGCGATTCTATCGGGCGCTGCGGCGATTGGTCTGGTCACGCTTGCCTTCGTGCGATTTGCGCGGCGGCCATCGGCTGAGCAGGCCAAGAAACTTGAAGCGGTTGCCACGCTCACCTTGCTGACATTGAATGGGGTGTTGCTGGCCAGTTGGGGGATGGGCCGTTGACGTTGAAAACCGCATCCGCCTGGTTCGCCAGTCCCGAGGACACGGCGGTGGAACTTGCCGTGGCTTGCTGGGGGGGCAAGGGGACCGGGTTGCTGCGCCTGGTCCGGGCCGGTTTCGCCGTTCCGGAATTTGTCGTGATCGGGGCGGACCTGTTCCGGGAGTGGCAGCGGCGGGGAGCTCCCGAACCGCTTGATGGGGAACTCCGGAAGGTGGTCTCCGAGGCCTTGGCGAGCCTTCCTGTTGGTCCACTCGCCGTTCGCAGCAGTGCGGTCGAAGAGGATGGCGATCGCCTGTCCCTGGCGGGGCAGTTCGAGTCTTTCCTTGGAGTAGGCCACGACCTCGACGCGGTCTCCGCGGCCGTACTGGGCTGCTGGAAGTCTCTGCATGGCGAGCGGGCCTCCGCCTATCGCCGCCGCCATGGGCTGAGCCCCTCGCAGGCGGCCATGGCGGTGGTCGTGCAGGTTATGGTCCCAGCGGACCGGGCGCTGGTCTTGTTTACCGGCAATCCCATCAATGGCGACCCGGATGAGGTGCTCGTCTCCTCGGTGTGGGGGCTGGGAGATGCGCTGGTCAATGGCGCCACCGAAGGCGATACCGATGTGCTGTCGCGTGATGGACGGCTGCTGCGCCACACCGGAGGAGAGCAGAGCCTCCTGCGTACGTTGCAGTCGGATGGTGGAGTGACCGAGCTTTCTTTGCCCGCTGAAAGGGTCGGTTGCGCGGTGCTTGGTTCCGAGCATCGCCGGGCCATCCATGAATTGGCCCAGGCGGTGCGCGCTTCCTTCGGGCGCCCCATGGATGTGGAGGCGGCGTTCTCGGGCGACCAGTTACTGGTCTTGCAGGCACGCCCCATCACCACCCCGATGAGCCAACATCGGATGCTCTGGGACAACAGCAACATCGTCGAGAGTTATGACGGATTGACCCTGCCCCTGACTTTTTCGCACGCCAGTCTGGCTTATCGCCTCGTCTACACCCAGTTCGGTCGCTTGCTGGGCGTCCCGAGACGGATTCATGACGAGCATGAAAGGGAGATGTCCACCTATATCGGCCTTCACCGGGGCCGGGTGTATTACAACCTGTTGATCTGGTACCTCTCGATGGCGCATCTTCCAGGTTTCAGCTTCACCCGCAGCGCGATGGAAAACATGATGGGCGTGCGCGAGTCGCTGAACATCGAATTGCCGCCAGCGGGCGATCCCCTGCGGAAATGGACCCACGACCTGCCTCGTCTCCTGGCCATGGTGATCCGGACGGGCTGGGCCTATCTCACGCTCGGGGCGCGCATACAGGCATTCTGGGCCCGCTTCGACCGCGTCTATCAAACTTGGCGTCGTGAGACCTTCGAAGGGTGGGAAACGGCCCGCCTGGTCAACCTCTACCATCAGTTGGTGGTCGAGGTGCTGCATCACTGGGAGGCTCCCATTCTCACGGACGTGGGGGCCATGGTGTGCATGGCGTCCCTGCAACGATGCGTGGCCCGATGGTTGCCCCACGAGGATGGCCTGGTGGGGGCCTTGCTGGTGTCGTCCGGTGAGATCGAGAGCACCGAGCCGACGCGACGCTTGATGGCGATTGCCCAGCAGGTTCGACAGCAGCCCGTGGCGGCTGCCCTGCTGACGGCTGAACCGGCGGATTTTCTCCCAAGTCTCGCCGTGCGACCCGAGACACAGCCGCTGGCGCAGGCGCTGCAAGCCTGGCTCGACGCCTACGGGGATCGCACCATGGGGGAGCTGAAACTGGAAAACCCCACCCCACGGGATCAGCCAGCCCTGATTGTCCCTTTGTTGCGCAATTACGTGGCCCTTCCCTCCGCCGAGGCTTCCGCCGAGACCGTGCTTCAGGGGGGCGTTCGAACCGCTGCCGAAGCCCGTCTGGCAGCCGGTTTAAAAGGGCGCCCCGTGCGCGCGTGGTGGGTTCGGAAGCTCCTCAACTGGACGCGTCTGCACGTGCGCAATCGGGAGAACATGCGCTTTGCGCGTACCCGCCTCACGGGCGTGTTGCGGCGTTTGTTCACCGCAGCTGGACGAGACCTGGCGGCGGTGGGGGTGATCAGCCGTGCGGAGGACGTCTTCTATCTCACGGTCGATGAACTCACCGCATTGGTGGACGGTCGCTCGGTGACCCGGCAGATGAGTGCCCTGGTTGAGTTGCGGCGTGCCGATTATGCGGGCTTCGCGGATGACGTGGTGCCCGATCGCTTCGTGACGCGTGGATTGCCCTTGCTGTATGTCCCTCCAGCGCCAACGGCGAGTGATGCCCCCGACACGTTGCAAGGGACCCCTTGCTGCGCTGGCCTCGTGGAGGCGGCAACACGCTGTATCTTGAATCCGCAGCAGGATGGAAACCTGAACGGTGAGATCCTGGTCACCGCGCGCACTGACCCGGGTTGGGTGGCCCTTTACCCTGCCGCCTCGGGGCTGCTGGTCGAAAAGGGAAGCGTGCTGTCCCATTCGGCCATCGTGGCACGCGAGATGGGCCTGCCCACGATCGTCGGCGTTCCCGGCTTGTGCCAGCATCTGGCGGACGGGCAGCGGGTACACATGAATGGCGGCACTGGCACCATTCGAATCTTGAGCGAGGAGACGGGCGCGTGACCACCCACTTGATTGATCCCCAGGTCCTGCATCGTCAGGCCACCCAACGACCGCTGGACGTGGATGGCTTGCCCTGGCAACTGGGGGTCTCCAAGGATGCCTGGTGGGGGCCGGAATGCATTGGCTACCTGTATCATTCGCCCTCATACGAGCGGCTGGGCGATGCAGAACGTCGAGCCGGAGCGCGTGTCACGGCGGTGGCCAAGGTCGAAAACTTCATATATTTCGAGGAACATCTGCTGGGCCCGATTGCGCAGCGTGTGCTGGATCGGCCCAAGCGTTACCGCTTGCCGGAAGATGTGGCGGCGTGTCTCCAGGACTTCGTCGACGAAGAGGCCAAGCACACCGAGATGTTCTGGCGCCTGCTGGAGGCGGCCGAACCTGAAACTTACGCAAGTCGCACCCTCCAAATTTACGGGCGCCATCCAGGCGCCCGGCTGCTTGCGACCGCGTTGGAGGGAGGACCAGGCTTCTTTGTTTTCTGGATCTGGCTCGCCATGCTCGTCGAGGAGCGCTCCCTCGACCTGTATCGCAAGTACCACCAGGACCCCCGCGTGGATCCGCTGTTCAAGGCGGTCTATCACGCTCACATGGTGGATGAGACGCGTCACGTGTCGATCGACATGCACCTGCTCACGCATCTCTGGGAACGAGCGCCGATGTGGCAACGGCGTCTGAATGTCGTCTTGCTCGACCACGTCGCTGGCCAGATGACGGCCCCACGCGTGGCACCGCGGGTCATGCTCGAGGCCATCTTGCGCGAGGCCCCCGCACTGCGCGCGCATCGTGTCGAATTTGAACGGGACCTCGCCTCTCTGGCCCAAAATCAGGCGTTTCAACGGACGCACTTCTCTCGTGATGCCATGCCCCGGACCTTTGCGGCCATGGATCATTACCCCGAGTTCGCGCTGGCGCGTCGTGGTTTACCGGCTTATGTTCGCGAATCGGCGTGACCTTGTCTGATGCGGGGATAAGCTCGGAAACGGTCCGCTCGCGGGCGGCCGCAGGGGACGAAGCTGGTCTTGCAGGCCGCCCGTTTTTTCGGGAGGTGGGCTACTCGGCTTGCTGGGAAGACCCGGCGGTGCTTCGAGCGGCATTGAGGGTTCAGTCCGGCGATCGCGTGCTATCGATT
The DNA here is from genome assembly GCA_035285325.1 of Candidatus Sericytochromatia bacterium. Classification (NCBI taxonomy): domain Bacteria; kingdom Bacillati; class Candidatus Sericytochromatia; species Candidatus Sericytochromatia bacterium. The sequence continues at coordinate 78,796 of JAYKJB010000132.1, read as the reverse complement.
GCTTCGGCAGGCTGCAACCTGTTTGCCCTGTTGCTGGATGACCCCGCTGAGGTGCTGGCGGTGGACTTCAACCCGCACCAACTTGCCCTGGTTCGTCTCAAGATGGCTGCCATGACGGTGTTGCCGCGGGAGGAACTACTGGAACTACTTGGTGTCCGTCCTTCTCGGCGACGCTGGGCCTCGTACCTTCAACTTCGTTCCCTCCTGCCGCCTGCTGATCAAGTGTTTTGGGAAGCGCGACGCCCCTTGCTCGAGCGTGGTCTGCATCGCCTCGGCAGAACGGATCGCTACCTGCTCAGCTTTGGTCGTCTCGTTCGCGCCGTGTTCGGGACTTCCTCTGTGAAGCGATTGTTCGCCTTCGAGGATCTGGCCGCGCAGCATCGCCACTATCGCACCCAGTGGGATGGCCGTCGCTGGCGCCTGCTGTTTCGCCTGGTGTTCCATCGGCAGGTGTTGATGCGGGCCAAGGACCCGAGTCATTTTCGATATGTGGAGGCGGATCATTTTGGCCTGCGTATTCATGAGCGCGTCGATCGCCTGTTCGCATCGGGCCTGCTGAGCGAGAACTACTTTGTGGCCCTGATTCTACGAGGAGCCTATCTGGAGGACCGGGCCTTGCCGCCCTATCTGAGCGAGGAGGCGTTACCGATCGTCAGGGCGCGATTGAATCGGATCGAATTGCGTTGTGCATCCCTGTCCGAGGCGATCGCGTCGCACGGCAGCCGCCACTTTGACGCGTTCAACCTTTCGAATCTCTATGACTGGCTCAGCGACGATGCCCGTGCCCAGTCCTTGCGCGATGTGGTGTCTGCGGCTCGCGAGGGTGCCCGACTCTGTTACTGGAGCACCCTTTTTCCGCGGCCACTGCCGAACGTGGAGGGCCTTCACGAGGCGCGCGCCTTAGCCGATCGGTTGGCATACGCCGATCGGTTTCCCTATGCCCATTTCACGGCCGCTTCAGTCAGCAGGTCCTGACGCGCTGCCGTGGGGCCGGGCGCGATCACCCATACGCCCGCCGGGACGACTTCCACGCAGAGCTGGCTGGATTGCGAGAGTGGCTCGCCATCGGCCATGAAGTCCAAGGGCTCATCCGAGGTCAGCACGAATTGCCGCCCTTCTCCGATCAGCACGTCGCGATGCCTCCGATGGGCCCCGTTCTGGTTGAGCAGGGCGGCCAGCATCAAGCCCCGCAAGCGAGAATGCCAGCTCAGGCGGCAATAGCCCAGGCTTCCGTCGGTCGGCCGGGTATCTGGACAGGGCATGATGGTGCGACCGATGGCCGGTTGGTTCTGAACGAAGAAGGCCAGCACATTCCGATCGCCCAGGTCGTGACCGTCCACCACCAGGTGCAGGCGATGGGGAACCTGGTCTGCCGTCAACAGGAGCCAGGCGCTGTACAACGAATAAGCCAGACTCCCTAGGGCGCGGGTGAGCCAGCCTTGCAGACCTCCTCCTGACTTGAGGGCGTGAACGCCCAAGGCCACGTCGCTGACAATCCCGGTCCCTCCCCCGGTCAAGAAGTACTGACCGTTGACCCGACCGAGGTCACGTGGAAGGCGCTGGCCTGTCAGGATGCTCTGGCAACTTCCCCGGGGGTTGAGGGGAATGTTCAGGGCACGGGCGAGGTCATTGGCCGTTCCCGCTGGAACCACGGCGAGGGCCGTCTCGCTCCCGGCCAGGACGTTGGCCACCGCATTGACGGTGCCATCACCGCCGACCACCACCACCACGTCCACGCGCTCGTCGATCGCCTCCCGGGCCGCCCGACGCATGGCGTCGAACGACCCGGGAATCACCACCTCATGATCCGTCTTGGCGAAGGCCTCCCGGACGATGCCAACCCAGCGTCTGTCAGCGCCGTTCCGCGCTGTCGGGTTGATCAAGATGCGGTATCTCAGCAAGCGCAGGCTGGCGCCTCAATTGTAATAACCGAAGCCCACCAGGCCGGCGTCACCTTGGCCATCCGGGCTGCTGACGTAGTTCAACCAGGTGTAGGCATGGTTGTTGAACAGATATTTCGCGCCCACGCCCCAACGCCGGTCCAGCGCCTGCGAGGGCAGCTTCCATCGATATTGCCCGTTGGCACCCACGGAGATCCGGTCGTTCAGCCACAGGTCAGCACCTAGGGCCACGCCGGCCTGGGCCCCCGACTGGGCCAGGTAACCCACCTCCGGCTGCGCGGTCAGTTCGAGGCCACCGAGGCGCCACAACAGGGAGTTCTTGTAGCTCGCGCCGTAATCCTGCGAGCCGTCCGCGGCCAGGTTGAATCGGCCGATGTAGGAACCACCCCAAGACCAACCGCGCCCGGCCGCATAGCGTTGCCGGATGCCGACCTGGCTCTCCGCAGACAACAGCACGGCCCAGTTCAGGCCGTCGCCGAGGGCGCCACCCGCGCCGGCGAGGGGGAAGGGCCGCTGCGCACCGCCCGCCCGCGGCTGGAACATCCCGCCGGCAAGTCCAAATTCGCTGTGCCCGGCCCCGAGGTACACCGGCGAGTAGACCAGGCCACCGGCCGAGATAATGCGGGCAGGGGACGTGATGATGGCATCATCATCGGCGGCCAGGGCCGTCACGGGAGAGACGGTGCTGGCGGCAAGCACCGCCGCCGAATAAAGGAAAGCACGCTTCATGGTTCAACTCCTATCACAACAGGGGCAGCAACGGGTCACGAGGGCCGAGACCTAGCTTACCCTGACGTCGCCTACAAACAACGAAGTTCGATCGGCCGGCGTGACTCGGTGCATTCGTTCAGCCAACGAAAAAAACCGCCTCCAGAGAGGCGGTTTTCGGAAGCCGGTGACACGCGTCAGTCGTGTCAGCTGATGGAGCGGAGAGGGCGGGATTCGAACCCGCGGTACCGGTTTAAGCCGGCACAACTTCTTAGCAGGAAGCCGCTTTCGACCAACTCAGCCACCTCTCCTGAAGCAGGCTCATCGTATCACGCTCGATTTCCGAAGGTCAAGGCAGGCCGTGGATTTGCTTGACGTTCCCTTGAAAGCCGGGCTAGCATGGGCGCCTTCATTACCATTCACGGAGGTGTAACCCGATGGGCAATCCGATTAACGTCAGTGATGCCAGTTTTCAGAACGACGTACTTGAGTCCAATACGCCGGTTCTGGTTGATTTTTGGGCCACGTGGTGCGGCCCCTGCAAGATGATCGCGCCAGTGTTGGAAGAGTTGGCCAAGGAGCAGGCTGGCAAGCTGACGGTCGCCAAACTCGATGTCGACCAGAATGCGGCTTCAGCGCAAAAATACAGCGTCATGAGCATTCCTACTTTGATTCTGTTCAAGAATGGTCAGCCGGCGGAACGCTTGGTCGGCTTCATGTCGAAGGAACAACTGATGGCGAAGCTGGCTTCTTCGCTTTCCTGACCTCTCGTCGCGTCATCTGACAAGTCCCACGAAGGGCCCACACCACCCCGGTGCGGGCCCTTCCTGTTGGCGTCGTTTGCGCGGCGGAGTCAGCTTTCGGCCATCGCCAACTGGATATGCTTTCGCACAGACAGAAAGCTCCCCAGGGCGCCCAAGCCCATTCCGACCAGCGTGAGCACGACAAACACTTGGGCCAGCGACAGGGCATCGAGCTGTAATGGGACGAAGGGAAACATCTCTTGCCACTTGGCCAGCGTGAAGTAGCGCCAACCCACTAGAAGCAGGGAGGTCAGCAACGAACTGAAAAGCCCGAAAAGCAATCCTTCCAGTAAAAACGGCCAGGCGATGAAGGCGTTACTGGCGCCGACCAGATGCATGATCTCGATTTCACGGCGGCGGGCCATGACGGTCAATCGAATGGTGTTCATGATGACGGCCAAACTGGCCAGGGCCAACAAGCCGCTGATGGCCAGGCCAGCGGCCCGGATGAAGGTCGAAAAATCCGAGATTTTTTTGAGCAGGTCAGCCCCGTAGTGGATATCCTCCACGCCGGGCATCTTCGAGATGCGTTCGGCAATGGCGGGTGTGAAGTCGGCGCTTCGCGACTGGACCGTGAAGGAGTTCGGCAAGGGGTTGGTGTCCAGCAGGGTGTCAAAGGTCATACGGGCCCGCATGTCCTGCTGCATCTCTTTCCAAGCCTGATCCTTGGGAATCAACTTGACGCTTTCCACTTCGGGCAATTCTCGAATGGCCGCCTCGATGCCCCTGGGATCTGCATCATCGGAGAGAAAGACGGCGATCGGCACCTTGCCGCCAACCTGGTAGCTCACCGTGTGGAGGTCCTGCACCACCATCCAGAATCCGCCGAGGATACTGAGGCTCACCGCCATCGTCATGATGACCAGCCAACTCATCAGCAGGGAGCGAGCCATGCTGGAGAGTGCTTCCTGGCCGACGAATTCACAGATTCGCAGAAAGTGACTAATTGACTCCAATCGAATAAACCCCCCGCGCTTGGTCCTGTACGAGCTTCCCCCCGTCGATGGTCAACACGCGACGCCGCATGTTATCTACCACCAACTTGTTGTGGGTGGCCACCACCACCGTCGTCCCGTGCAGGTTGATCTTCGTCAGCAGCCGCATGATCTCCCAGGACGTCTCCGGGTCCAGGTTCCCCGTCGGCTCGTCGGCAATCAGCAAGGGGGGCGTATTCACGATGGCACGAGCCAGGCACACCCGCTGCTGCTGGCCGCCGGAGAGTTCGCCGGGCTTGGCGTCGGCAAAATCACGCAAGCCGACCAGGTCGAGACTGGACCGCACCCGATGATGGAGTTCGGCCTTGGCGGTCCCGATAATTTTGAGGGCGAAGGCGACATTCTCATAAACTGAGCGATCGGCGAGAAGCTTGTAATCCTGAAACACCACTCCGATACGCTGCCGCAGTTGCGGCAAGTTCCGGGGAGGGAGGCGACCCAGGTCGACTCCACTGATGATGACCTGACCCATGGTGGGCGTTTCTGCCCGGTAAAGCAGCTTCATCAGGGTGGATTTTCCGGCCCCAGATGGGCCCGTGACAAAGACGAATTCACCCTGCTTGACTTCTAAATTGAGGTTCGAGAGGGCTCGTACCCCGTTGGCGTAGACCTTACTTACCTGTCTGATGCTGATCATGGTTGGGCCTCCGATGAGGGTGCGATGGCAGGTTCGGCCAGCACGGCTCCTACAAATTGCGGCAAGGTCGACCCCATCCGGGAGAGTCGCCACGGTTCCTGAATGAGGCGGTATAGCCACTCCAGATGCAAGGCCTGAAAGGCAGCGGGCGCGCGACGTACACGGCCAGCCAGCACATCGAAGCTTCCTCCCACCCCCATCGCCACGGGAACCCCGAGGCGAGTTTGGTGCAGGGCGATGAACCTTTCCTGTCGCGGAACGCCCAACGCCACAACCAGGATGTCCGGAGAGCGGGATGCAATGTCTGCGAGCACCTGTTCTTCGTCCTCGGGTTTGAAGAATCCGTCACGAACCCCCACCACTGCCAACCCAGGGTGGCGACTGACGAGGGTGCGCGCAGCGGCTTCCGCCACCCCGGGCTGGCCGCCAAGAAAATAAATCTTCCAGCCGCGGTTTGCGGCCTCACCGGCCAAGGCCTGAAACAGCTCAATGCCGGCCACCTTTGTGATTCGAGGCGCCCCTTTTCGGCGCCGAACGGCCCACACGACTCCGGAACCGTCAGGGGTGACGAGGCCTGCCCGCCGGATGATGTCTGCAAGTTCCGGATCGCGTTGCGCCTGCATCGACATTTCTGCGTTCATGGTGACGATGTGAAGCGGTGCCACGTCACGGGGTGGCGCCAGTGCCTGGCGAACCCTTTGAAGGCAGTCGCCCAGCGAGCCAGCGTCCACAGGCAAGCCCAGAATGAAGGTCCGTTCAAGCGACACGACGGCGTCCCCGGGTGGCCAACCCAATGGCCTGCTCGATGGGTTCGAAGGCGGCTGTCCTCCACGCAGGAAGTGACTGGTTCAGCGCCGCACGTCTGCTGGTTCGCCCTTGCCAGGCCGTCTCGAGCAAGGTCGCAAGCCGCTGATTGTTCCCCAAGTCCGTCACCGATTCCACGCGCGGATAGCCGGCAATGTCGGCAAAGGCCTTAACTTTCGGGTCATACACGACTGCGACGGCCGGAGTCGCACTGGCTGCCGCCATGATCAAGGCGTGCAGTCGCATTCCGATCACCAGGTCGACCCGCGCCATCAAGCCCATCATTTGCGTGGGGGAACAGGAATGAGACAAACAAACCACGTGAGGACGTTGCGCCTCAGGTCTCACCGCCAGACATTGCGCGAGTTCATCCAGCAAGAGTTCATCGTCAGGTCGATGAAAGGGCAGCAGGAGCACCTGTGCTCCCCAGGCGCTGGCGGACTGGGCCAGGACGGCTGAAAAAGCCTTCAGTTCACGCTCCGTCCAGGTCGGCCATGGGCGAAGCGAAACGGCGACGATAGGCTGAGCGGGCTTCAGGCCCCAATCCTCCAAAACCTGTTCCTCCAGCGGAACGGCAGACATCGCAAGCACCGGGTCAACGGTCGTGGTGATTCTTTCGGAGGGGACCCCGCAGGATGCCAGCAGTCGGGCGGAAGCCTCGTCTCTGACCGTGATGAGTTCCATCGTCCCCACGACCTGGCCAACCAGTCGGCGACTGAACGCGCGCTGGAGAGGGCCCACCCCTTGGGCCAGCATCACCCTTGGTACACCGGCCCAGCGGGCCAACTCGGTCACGCCAAGGTAGTAGGGCACGGAGCCAATTCCGGTCACGTCCTGTAGCAGGCTGCCTCCTCCACTCAGGAACAGGTCGGCGCACCGCAAAGCGCGCCAGACGGCGAAAAGGTCCAACCGGTCCACTGCCTCAACGCCCAGCGATTTCCTGGTTTCGATGGGGTTTCCTGACAGGACCGTGATCCGACAGTTCGGCGCGGCACGGCGAAGCATGCCCACTTCGACCTCCAGGATGGCCTCGTCACCCAGGTTACTGAAACCAAAGTAGCCGGACATCACCACATGCGGCGAGCGCTCAGCCTCAGCCTCCGCAGAGGTCACGGCTGGGGAAGATTGGCGATGCAAAGAGGGCAACACGCCGCTGGTCAGTCCTTGTTCTGCTGGTCGATCGCCCAACCCACCATCTCCGGGGTGCAGAACCCGAAGCCAATCAGGATGGAACCCAGCAACTCCCCGGTGTTCTCTTGCTCGACCAGCGCGATATCAAGCTGTTCTTGAGAAATGCACCGGGTCTTCAAGAGAATCTGGCCCAAGCGAAGTTCCGACAGCTGGGCCTTCAGGGCGCCGTGGATGTCTTCGACCGTGGCGAAGCCTTTCTGCAAAACGATTTCCCCAAGCAACTGGTCTGGGGCGGCCGACTGGTCTTGAAGGCACTGCTCGAGTTGCTCGACGGATAGCAAGCGGCTGCGAAGCAAGAGTTGTCCGATGCGATTGTCTTCAATCAAAGCATCTCGCGCCACGTAGGGCGGGATCAACTCGGGTACTTCGTAGGAATCGGGCGACTGTTCGTTCGTGGAATCGGCCACGCCCAATGCCTCCTCAAGATCGCGGCCCTGGGATACCCAGTCGGCCTCACAAGCAAGCGTGAAGGCCGTCGATGAATGGACACACAGCCTACCGCTGCCTATCTTAGTCTCGCTGCTTGGTGCAAGTCAAATTCACAACGCCGTTGGAATCGCCTGACCCAGGGGGGCACAGCCCTTTTGGGGGATTGCTGCGATAAACATAAGACCGTATCATGACCCGTCGTTTCTTCCCGGGGGTGAGGGTTCCCCGCGCAGCCAGGAGATGGTCGAGTGAAATTGCACGGAGTCCTGGCTGGTTTCTTGGCGGCGTGGATGCTCGGGACCCCGGCGCTTGCGGCGCCAGCACCTCCCGTCAGGTTTCAGCTTTCGAATGGCCTTCAGGTCTACCTGATGGTGGATCGAAAGGCCCCAGTGGTCGCCGTTCAAGTCTGGTACGGCGTGGGCAGTCGTGACGAACGGCCAGGCATGACCGGCGCTTCGCATCTTCTGGAACACATGATGTTTCAGGGATCCTCGCGGTTCGGCCCGGGTGAATTCGATCGGCAGTTGGTGAGCCGAGGCGGTCAAAACAACGCCTTCACCACCACTGACTTCACCGCTTATCACGAGGTGCTTGCCAGTGAGCATCTCGAGACAGCCCTGGCGCTGGAGGCCGACCGCATGAAGGGGGCTCTGCTGCCTGCTGAGAAACTGCTGGCCGAACGGGAAGTCGTGAAGGAGGAGCTTCGCGGCAGCAGCGACAGCGCCTTGGGCATGGCATGGGATTACCTACCTGCGGCCATGTGGCTCGCCAATGGCTACCATTGGCCCGTGGGGGGCTGGCCTGGAGATCTGGATGCCATCTCCAGGGCCGACCTGCTGGCCTATTACCGAACCTACTACCAGCCTAACAATGCCACCTTGGTCGTGGTGGGTGACCTGGACCCTCAAAGGGCCCTCCGGTCCATTCGGCGAGTGTTCGACAAACTCGCGCCGGGCCCAACACCCCCTCGCCGTTACACCAGGGAACCGTCGCATCGTGGGGAGCGTCGCATCGAGGTCATTCGACCTGTACAGGCTCCCGTTGTCCTGACGGCCTTCCGTTTACCTGGAGCGGGACATCGAGACATCGATGCGGCAAGGCTTCTGGCACTGGTGCTGGGCGAGGGGCGTTCCGCTCGTTTGCAGGCAGCTCTGGTGGGGGCGCGCAAGCCTCTGCGAGAACTTGAAGTCGGGGTTGATGAGGCTCGCGAGGGTGGTTTCCTGTATTTCGCGCTCGCGCCAGGCCCGGGGCACTCGCCCCTGGATGCGGAGCGGGCCCTCGAACGAGAACTGGCTGTCTTCAAACGTTTCGGAGCCACCAGAGAGGAATTGAACAGGGCTCGTCGACAGGCCGAAACCCGCCATTTGTTGGCCATCGAGACGGTCGAGGGGCGGGCTGAGGACATCGGGAGACGGGTCTTGCTGACCGGAACTGCCCAGAGAACTGACTTCACCGCGCGTTTGCGCGGCATCACTGAGACGCAACTCAGAGCCCTGGCCGGGCGTTACTTCAGTCGAGCGAATCGTGCCACGGTGACGGTTCGCCCGGTCGATCGGGAGGATCTGTGATGAGGTCGTTTTTCCGCTCCTCCTTGATCCTTGGCCTGTGTTGCCTGACGTTGCTGCCGACGGCTTGCGTCTCCCAGCGACTGCCGCGTCAGGAGGATAGCCCCAAGCCGCGCCCGCTCCCGACGCGAACGCCCGAGCCAGCACCGAGACCCTTCACGCTGCCTGCGTCGACTCAACAACTTCTTCCCAATGGCATGCGCATCACCCACCTGCTGCGACGCCACGTGCCATTGGTGACGATTCATGTCGTGGTTGAGGCTGGTTCTCTCCTGGACGAACCAGGCCTGACGGGGCAGGCGCTTCTGACGGCTGAGATGCTTCAAAGAGGGACGGAGAGCAAGTCCGCCGCCACCTTCACCCGCTTGCTGGACGCGACGGGAGGAAAGCTCCGTGTCAAGGTTGAGCCGGACGCCACGATGTTTACCGTGACCGTTCCACAAGCGCAGGTGACGGTTGCGACCCAATTGCTGGCAGAGATGTTGCAGCGTCCGCTGCTCTCGCCAGCCGATCTGGTGGATGCTTGCGAGGATCAGAAAAACCATCTGAGGGCGATGCTGGACGATCCAGATTGGGTGGCGGACGAGGCTCTCCGCGTGGCCGTTTTTGGGGGACATCCCTATGGCCGCGCGCTTTCCCTTCGGGCGATCGATGCCACGATGCGACGGGACATTCGCCGCTTCTACCAGAGCTGGTATCGCCCCAATCGCACCCACCTGGTGGTGGTAGGGAACGTTCCCGCCAATGAGATCTTTCGCCAAACCCGGGTGCTGTTTGGCACCTGGCGCGTACGAGGAGCAAACGGGCAAAAGCAGATGGGCGGCGTGGTGAAAATGCCGAAGAACCTGAGGCTGTGGTTGGTGGATATGCCCTTGGAACAAGCCTACCTGCGATGGGGAACGGGCACTCCATCGCGCCGTCAAAGTTACGCCCCCGGCGTGGATGCGCTCAATTTCATTCTGGGGGGTGATTTCACGTCACGTCTGAATCAAAAGATTCGCGATGACGCCGGGCTAGCCTATGGGGCCTACAGCCAGATCGACCTTTTTCGTGACTTCGGGTATTTCTCCGCGCGAACGAATACGCGGGCGGAAACGACACGCCGCACCCTGGACCTGTTGTTGTCAGTCGTTCGTGGGTTACGTCGTTCCCCGCCTGGATATGCCGAGGTCGTGACCGCCCAACGCTACCTGTCAGGCGCTTATCCGCTGCGATTTGAAACGAACCTGGCCCTGGCGGAGGAGGTGGGGGTCCTGCGTTTGAATCAACTGTCGGAGGATAGCATTGCGGGCTACCGCGCCCGCGTCCGCCGCGTCACGAGCGATGACCTCGGTAAACTGGCCAAGCTCTACTTGCCGAACGGTGGCGGCCATCTGGTCGTGGTGGGCGACAAGCGCCGTGTGTTTCGGCAACTGGCTGGCTTTGGGGCAATCACGGTGATTCCCCGTGCCAGCCTGATACGCTGACCGACCTGGTAGCCCGGTAGATTTCGCCGTGCTAACCCGGCTGAACCTGACCGTCTCGAAGTTCTTCCAGCGGACTTGATGGCGACGATGGAGGCACACCGGCGACCAACGTGTGCGCTGGCGCCTCAGCATCGGGAATCGTGTCCGGTTGAATGAGCAAGCGCCCCAGGGTGTAGGTCAGGATGGCCCGAATCACCGTGGCGAGCGGGACGGCCACCAGCAGGCCGACTGCCCCTCCATAATGTTCTCCCACCAGCAAGGCCAACACCACCAGAGCGGGATGGAGTTCCGCATTGTGGCCGATGATGTTCGGGTTGAGCAGATTGGCCTCGATGAGGTGGATCAGCAAGATCCAGATGAGCGCCAGGAGTCCCGTGAGCAGCGAATTCGTCAGGGCCACCAACACAATGGGAACGGTACTGAAAAGGGTACCGAAGACGGGAATCAGGCTGAAAAATCCGGCCAGCACGCCGAGCGTCACGGCAAACTTGACTCCAATGACCATGAGCCCCACGGTCGTCAATACCCCGTTCACCACGCAGACACCAATTTGTCCACGAACCGCCCCTGCCAGGCCCCGATCGATGTCAGCCATCAGCGACATCGTGGCCGCCCTGTAGCGGTCAGGCAAAAGCCGACCGAGCCAACGCTGCAGCCGAGGGAGGTCATACAGCAGAAACCCGGTCAACATGAACACGAGGACCAGCAGAAGAATCGTGGAGAACACCCCTGCGATCAGGTCACGTGCGCGTTTGGCCAGCTCCATGACGTGACTGTTGACGGTGTCAAATCCGCTTGTAACACCCTCCTGCAGGGTCTTTTTGATGTCGAATGGGACATTGTAGGTATCCAGCTGCCCCTGCCAGGTGATGACCAAACCTGGCATCACGTCCCGTTCAAAATGGAGGACCTGGGCCGGTAGGATTTGCGCGAGGCGAGCGAATTCCTGATAGAGCTGTGGCAAGACAAACAGCCCGACGAACCACAAGCCGAGTGCGAAGGCGGCGTAGACGGTCACGATACCCGCCAGGCGTCCCACCGGGGTGTCGCGGAAGCGCCTGGCGGCCACCCACGAGACGGCTGGGTTTAGCAGGTACACCAGCGCAAATGCGATGTAAAACGGTGTCAGGGTCTTGCCGAGAAGGACAACCCCGCCGAGCAAGGCCAACACCGAGGCAAGCAGCAAGATACCTCGACCTTCATCGCTAAGTGGCCAGGAAAAGGGTCTCAGGGGGCGATGAGAATTCACGTTTACAGCTCAGCCAGAATGCCCCGAAGCAGGCGGGCGAGGGTGGGGCCGACCCGTTGCGCCACCTCGAGGATCTCAGCTTCCGTGGCGTGATGACCGGAATCCGGGATGGCCATGTCTGAGATGGTCCCGATCCCCAGCACCCTCAGCCCCAGATGGGCCGCCGCGATCACCTCGTGGACGGTGGACATCCCAACAGAGTCCGCTCCGATCTTGGTCAAGAAGCGCAATTCGGCCTTGGTGCAGTAAGCTGGCCCCAGAATGCCCGCGTAGGTGCCTTCCTGAAGATAGAGGCCTAGTTGCACGGCCACCCTCCGGGCCAGTTCGTTCAATTCCGGCCGATAGGCGTTGAACATCACGGGGAATCTTTCGCCGAGCGAGGGATCGTTCGGGCCGACCAGGGGGTTTTGCCCGGTCAGGTTGATGTGGTCATGAATCAGCATGAGGTCACCAGCCTTGAAGCGCGCGTTCAATCCGCCCGTCGCACAGGTGACAATCAGGGTCTCCACGCCCAAACGCTTCAACACGCGGATCGGAAAGGCCACCTGCTGGGCGGTGTAACCCTCGTACAAGTGAAATCGCCCTTGAAGCATGGCCACCGCGCGACCCGCCAACTGTCCGATCAGAAGGTTGCCCGCGTGACCGGGGGCGGTCGAAACCGGGAAATGTGGAATGGCCCCGTATGGAATCACGGTGGCGTCATCGAGGGCGTCCGCCACCAGCCCCAGGCCCGAACCCAAGATCAGTCCGCACGAAGGTGTCTGAGACGTCTTCGAACGAATGAAGGTCAGCGCCTCTTCCACACGCCGGCGCTCATCCAACACCAAGGGAGAGAGGGAAGCGGCCACGGTCACGTCAAAACCTCCATAAAACTCGCCCCGCCTTGGGAGCGGGGCGAGAAGCGAGTGGGCCCTCCGAGGCTCGAACTCGGGACCCGCTGATTAAGAGTCAGCTGCTCTACCAACTGAGCTAAAGGCCCGTACGGACTGGTGACTCATGAGCCCCCGGCTCATTTTACCACAGCGGCGTGGAGAGCAAGCTCACCGCACCCTGCGGAGGCGGGCAGGGAGGGATTCGAACCCTCGGTACGGGGTTAAGCCGCACACATCATTTCCAGTGATGCCCTTTCGACCACTCAGGCACCTGCCCTAAAAAAAGTGAAGTGGGCCCTCCGAGGCTCGAACTCGGGACCCGCTGATTAAGAGTCAGCTGCTCTACCAACTGAGCTAAAGGCCCGCCACTGAAGGAAAAGGTAACATCCGAGTAAAGCTCATGTCAATGCAACCCCGAAGCGATTCTCCAGCACGCCGGGAGGGCCTCCACGCCGTTCACCAGGTATAATGCATCCATGTTCCATTTTGCTCAGCGTCGTGTTTCGTTTCACCTGGTCAGCCGGGCCGTGGCGCTCCTGGTGATCGCCGGAACGCTTTTCCCGGCCGATGCCACTGCCGCCTCCGCTCGCCCTGCGTATCCCACACGCTCACGAGCCGAGGCCCCACCAAATCGTCTCGTTTTCGTCCGCGGAATGAGTTTCGACCCGCAACGGCATACCCTGGTCCTGGCGGTCACCCGTTCGGTCGCGGTCAGCACGCGCTCGCTCCCGAATCCGATGCGCCTGGTCATTGATTTGCCGGGCGCCCGTCTGGCTATGCGGAACCGCGAACTGATGCCCCGTGACACGTTGGTTCACAGGGTCCGTGTCGCGCAATACTCGGTGTGGCCCCCGATCGTCCGGGTCGTGCTGGAACCGGTTTCACAGCAAGAGCCCATCCTGGCTGTTCAGCAGGGCCGTGGCAGGGTCTTTATCTCGGTGGCTGAGGGGGCCAAGGGCGCCCCGACCGAGACGCCGGAAACGGAAGCACCCTCACCTCAGACCATACCAGAGGGGGAGGCTCCGGACCTCCCAGCTCAACCTGCGCCAACGACAGTCTCCCCTGCTCCCGTGGCTTCCCCCGAGCCGCCGTCCAAGCCCTCATCGTTACCCCCACTCAAGCGACCCGGGATTCAGCAGCGCTTGCGTCCGGGTACCGCCATTCCAAGGCCGTCAACGTCGCCAACTGCCGTTCCCACCGTGCCTCCTGGGTCGGACGGTAAGGGGATTGATCAACCCGAACCGCCTCGGATCATCGAGGAGGATACGTGGCTCCTTCCGCAGCCAGGCCTTGTCTCTCCGTCGCCCCTCTCCGAGCCGCTCCCGCCCCCTCCGGGTGTGCCCATGATCCCGCCAGGAGCGGAGGCTTCCGAATCGGCGGTCCCGCCTGGCGGTGCCGCGACGCCTCAGCGGCGCACCGAAGAAACAGGCAGCGAGACTGTCCCTAAATTGCCCTGACGGCAAGAGGAGACGGGACGCGATGTCACATTTCACTCGGATCAAGACGCAGTTGAACGATCTTGAAGCGGTCGAGGCCGCCGTTGAGGGCTTGGGCTATCCTTACGCCCGGAACGCTTTCGTGAGGGGGTATGCGGGGAACACAACCCAGGCCGAGCTCGTCTGTTCTCCAGGCCGCGAATACGATATCGGTTTCGTCCAGTCATCCGGTGCGGAGATCAGCGTCGTGGCAGACTGGTGGGGGGTCGGTAAGGATTCGGGCCTGAAGCAGGACGTTTTCTTGAAGTCTCTTCGCCAGAGATACGCCCATCATCTGATCACCAAGCAATTTGCCTCTCAGGGCTTTCAGCTGGTTCAGGAACACTGTGCCACGGATCAGACGGTCAAGCTCACCTTTCGTCGGTGGCGATGACCGATGCTGACGCAGGGCGAATAAGTCCCAGGCACGGGGCATCTCCGGCAGCGAGCTCCTCGGAGTCTGCGGCGAGGGCAGATGACAGGGCCGGTTCCAGTCCATTTCTGATGCCATCAGGTAAGTGGGTGGTCAGCAGCGTGATTTGGATGCGGACCGCCCAGATAGGGACAGAGGCGACGCCCTGGCGTGGGATACGTCTTCTCCTCAGGATCTTGGCCTGACAGCTGGTGCCTGAATCCAGACACGGGGAGAGCGCCGCAGCAAGGCCGCGCGGAATGTATCCCAGCCTCCCAGATGCCTTGTCCAGGCTGCGCCACTCGACGGCGATGGCATTGGGATCGAATGGGTTTTCGGGCTCGCGCTGGAGCTCGACCGCATCCTCGACGGTCAACAAGCGAATCAAGGCCTGGCGCGAGGTTCCATCCACATTGGGAAAGGTCACGCCTGCCACTCGTGTCTCGATCTGGAAACCCTCAACGTCCGACAAAGTGCCAGCTCCCCCGCTCCCCCGTTCTGGACGTTCCGACAAGCAACAAATGCCGCATTCCCGTATAATACCGGGCGTCGACCCGCCCTTGCCAACGGTGAATCGTCCGAAAGCCGACGTCAGACGTCGCAGCAGGTCATGAATTCTAAACGGGACTATCCCAAGCTCCTCACACGCTGCCTGGTCGACGCGATCGCCGAACGCGACTGGGAACTGGTGCTCGCGGAAGTCCAGCGAGCGCTGGAAGTCGTCTCACCACTGGGCGAGCGCCTGAGCTTCTGGTCAGAGTTTCTGGACGAACTGCTCCGCAGCCACGCCACCTGGCAGGACTTCGAAACGCACTGGCCAGGCGGCAGTGAAGGGTTGGAAAAGCCTGAATATTTTCTCATTCTCGGCTTGCAGGCGCTCTCGGAGGAAAGCTTCGAACGGGCTGGATATTTTCTGGCTCGCGCGGCTGAGGTGGCGCCCGACAGTCACGTACCGCTCGCCTATCTCGGTATCCTGCATGAGTCGCTGGGCTGCCCTTCGGAGGCCCTCGCCTACTACGATGGCGCACTGGAGTTGAAGCCTGGGCTGTTCAGTGTTCTGAATGCGGCCGGCAACCTCTGCCATGAACTGGGTTTCCACCGACGGGCCGTTTCGTATTACAAGGAGGCTCGCCCCTTGCTGGTCGAACCGGTGAATCAGGCCGTCGTGGTGGGCAACCTGGGTAACTCCCACCGAGCCTTGGGGCAAATGGATGCGGCCATTCGTTCCTACACGGAGGCCTTGGCCCTGGACCCGTCTGCGCATACGACGGCGCTGGCCCTCGGTGAATGCCTGCTAGACTCCCACCGCTACCAGGAAGCCATCGCGTGCCTGGAGGGACAGGTCCACTCGCCCACGTTTGACAGCTGGAGTGAGGAAGCCCGGGGCAAGGCTTTCGCCACCTTGGCGCGTGCCCACGCCTTGGATGAAAACCCGCCGGCCGCGCTTGCCTGCTGGTGGAATCACCTGGGCGGCAAGTTGGCAGATGAGCCCAATGAAGGGGTCGTCGCCCTGTTGAAGGCCCTGTATGCCTGGGCAATCACCCATCCGTCAGACCCCTTGTGTGAATTGCTTCTGGCTGCCGTCAACCGGAGGCTGGGCTATCTCGATTCTGCCCTGCTGCACGCCAAACGGGCGGCCAAGGACCTCCCTCGTCACGCAGCCGCATTTGCGGAACTTGGGGCAGCTTTATTGGCCTATGGGAGGGAGCCAGTGGCCCTGGAAGCACTGGATGAAGCTGTTTCCCTGGCTCCTGAACGTGCCGTTTATCGTGCGATGCGCGCGACTGCCACCTGGCGTAACCATCCAGGGTTGGCTGAAGCAGACCTGCAGGAGGCCATCCGTCTGGAACCAGGTGATGCTTCGCTAAGGTGTGATCTCGCGTGGCTGAGACTATCGGCTGACGAGTATGACGATGCGCAGGAACACTTCACGCACGCGCTATTTTTGAGGGAGGATGCGCCCATCCTCCACGGCCACCACGGACCCTGTTCCAAACGAGGCAGTTTCAGCGATCTGCTCGACCCGCTTGAATCTGAGTTGCGCCACGAGGATACCGCGAGCGCGCACTGGATGAGTGGCGCTGCATATGCCGCGATCGCCGGCCGCTACGATCTCGCCCGCCAACTCTTGCAGGGAATTCTTGCCGACGCCCCGGATAATCTCGATGCCATTCGCAACTATGCCTGGCTTCTGACCCAGAACGAGCACTCGGTAGACGCCACGCCTTGGTGGGCACGGGCCGTCAAACTGGCGCCCTGGGACCAGGTTTCCCGCTTTTTTCTCTTCAAGGGGCAGGCGACGCGACCAGGGGAAAGCCGTCGAGAATTGATTCCCACCATTCGAGAAGCCTTGGAGGCCGAGCCACATTTTCATCTGGCTCGCTTGCTTCTGGCACGTGCCTTGGACCCTGACCCAGAGGCCAGGCTTCACCTCGAATATCTCGTACAAGCCCTACCAGGGCTTTATTCCCCGTGGTTCTGGCTAGGCAAAGCCAGTTTTCATCGGCGGGACATCAAGGGCGCCCGTCCTCCCCTCGAAAAATCCGTCCAGCTGAACAAGGCCTTTCTGCCCGCCAGACAGATGCTGGTGCAATGCTACACCCACTTGGGGGATATGGCGCGCGCCCACTTCCATCAAGCCCACTGCCATCTTCTCTCCGGCCACCTTCACCGGGCCCAGGATAGCTTCCAGCGCGCGCTCGAATTGGACGGGGACTTGCACGAGGCAGAGGTAGGGCTGCACGAGATTGCCAATCGCCAGCAGGCGCAGAAACGGCCTTCCTCTCAGGCAGCCTGGGACCTCATGTTCGGTGGTCCCATCATTTGAACCCCGTGAGAGCCCCTGTCAGAACAGCAGGGAGCCCTCAACTGATGGGCGCGACAAGGGGGACGGTTGCAATGGCGACGGTTGAGTTCCCCCCTGCGGCGGCCAGGCCTTCGCTTGAAAACGAGTCAGACAGGCTTCCGTTGCCAATTTGACCGGTTTTCCGCCAACGTAGAGCGTGGCCCGTTCAATCATCCGCACGCAGCCCACCCCCGCTGCATACCAATAGGAAAGCACGTCGGAATTCCCATCCGCGTAACGAATGAGGTGATCCACCTGCCAGGTCTCAAACCGCCCCGCGGGCACCTCCGTGTCTCTCATGCCGATCACGGAAATGACTTCCGAATGCCCATCTGGCAGAGGGCGCCCCGGCCAAGACGCCCCCGACTGCCAAGGCGCGCGCAAAATGGTGATGGAGGGACCGTTGACCGGGCTGTTCAGCCGGGAAAGCTTCACCGAGTCCGGCGTCACCCAAATCCGCGTGGGAGGCGGTTCAAAGTTCCCATATCGACGCTGAAGAACGGCGCATGTTGCGCTGCCAACCGCTTGTCGTTCGGCGATTCCGAACATCATTTGCCGCTCTTGCCCCGTACCCGTGCCTTCAATGTCCCGCAACACGTAGTCCCAACGAAGTCCGGGCTCCGTGGGATACCAGGACGACTGGCTCGCGGTGAACAGGCGGTTTGCCGGCTTGAGGCTCCCACTGACGGGCGACACGGCGCGACAACCACCCGCCATAAAAATGAATGCCAACCCGCACCACAGAAGGGTCAAGGAGGATGAGGACAACTTGCCGGAACGCATGACCCAATGTTAAATTTATTTTATAGAAAAGTAAACGGTTCTTGAAAGAGTTCCGTGCCGATGGGAGGAACCGAGTTGTTTCCACGTCAAATCAAAGCGCTGAGCGTCTGGCCCTTGCTCACGTTGAGCGTGCTCACTCTGACTGGGTGCCAGGGCCCCACGACGGTGATCGGGCGAACGGCTTCAAGTACAGGTCAGAAGGCCGAGTCACCCCGGGTGGCCAGTCCCACAGCGGCCCAGAAAATCCAAATCTTGGTGAAATTCAAGTCAGAGCTTCGTGCCACCGAAATGCAAGCATTTCGCAGCACCTATGGATTGCGCAATGTGGGCATGATTCAGGCGCTCGGGGTCTACGTCGAGGAACTGGAGGGCGATCGCCCGGTTGAGGCCCTGCTCAAGGAGCTCAACGCCTCTCCCCTCGTGGAATATGCGGAACTCAACGGTCAGGTGAGCATCCCCTGAACCCTGGAAGGCGTTCGCAAGTCTGCTCAAGTCATCAACGAAAGCGGCCCGGGAAAGCTTCCCGGGCCGCTGGTGTTAGAGGGCTGGTGCCGTTCAGGGCTCCGTGGTGCTGGCCTTCAGCCAATCCGTCACGGCCTTGATCTCTCCCTCGGAAAGCTGCCCCTTGAAGGAAGGCATGCCTCCCTTGCCATTGGTCACAGAATTCACGATATCTCGACCGTCGAGGAAGGCTTTGCTCGCCAGGTTGGCTTGAGGCATATTCTTCTTGGTTGGCCCGTGACACATCACGCATTTCGCCGAAAAGATGGCCTGCCCGTCTGCCCCAGCTTGCCTGGCCCCCCCAGGCGGCGTCCCACCTGAAGAACCGTGACCAGCGGAAGCACCCTTCAGCAACTCTTGCGCGTGCGGGTCATGCGCATCAGCCCAGTAAGCCCGAGCGGTCAAACCGACGACGAACAGCATCAAGAGCGACATCATCACCGTGGCAACCGGACGCTTGGTCCAGCGGCGATAAGGATTCCGGTCATAGAAGGGCAGCAACAACAAAGCGCCCGCGATGCCCCCTGGGATGATCGCCACTGCGAAGATCGCCCAAGGACCAGGGAAGTACTTCAAAAGCTCGAACAGCCACATGAAGTACCACTCCGGACGGGGCAGATACTGACTGGTCGGATCTGCCGGTGCATCCAGGTGTACGCCCTGAATGAAGGTCAGTGCCAGCAAAAGAAGGAGAAGCGCCAGCGCAACGACCACGTCTTTCCAGGTGGCGAAAGGATGGAAGGGGTAACCCGCCTCCTTCATCTTCTTGTATTCGACGTCGTAGACCTGCTTCTCAACAGGATCATCGAAGAAACCACCCATGGCTACTTGCCCCCCTTCACGCGGTCATAGGCCTCATCCAACTTCTCAGGAAGGGGCGTGATGCCGATCTTGATGACGAGATAGAGGTGAATCCCCAGGAACACAAGCATCAAGGCGGGGATCATCAGCATGTGAATCGCGTAAAAACGCGTCAGGGTCAGGGCTCCAAGCGTCTCTCCGCCGCGAAGCAGTTTCTTGGAGAAATCCCCGACAATGGGAATGCTCTCAGGCACCTTGGTGCCCACTTCGGTCGCCCAGTAGGCTTTCTGGTCCCAGGGCAGAAGGTAGCCCGTGAAGCCGAGGCCCAGAACCAGGCCCAAGAGTCCAACGCCGGACATCCAGGTCAGTTCCCGCGGATACTTGTAGGCTCCATAGAAAAACACCTGCAGCATGTGCATGGTGACAATCACGACCATGGCGCTGGCGCCATAGTGATGAAGGCCGCGCACGACCTTGCCACCCGTGATCTCTTCCGTCAGAAATTTCACGCTGTCATAGGCGTGGTCCGGCGTCGGCGCATAGTACACCGCCAAAAACATGCCGGAGACGGCCATGATGATGAACGTGAAAAGCGCGGCAAAGCCGAGGGTATACCACCAGTCAATTTTAGGCACATTGCGCGAGACCAGCGCAGCGTCTATGTCTCGCACGCCTAGGCGTAAGTCCAACCATTCGAAGACTTTGCCCACCATCAGCAGACTCCTTCTACGTCAAACCATCATGTGTACGGGAATGCGGGCACGTTGCGTTGCCCCCAGCGGACCTGCCGGATGGACGCACCACAACGCTGGGGATCGTACCGCTTGCTTCGCTGCAGCGTCAATGACAGTCGACACGCATCAGCGATAGTAGACGCGGGGGAGACGCTGCCCGAGGCCACAGAGCACCTCATAGTTGATCGAACCGGTTGCCTCGGCCCAGGTGTCGACGCTCAAGGCGGTCGCTCCTTGACCACCCATCAAGGTCACTTCTTCACCAGGCTCAACCGTGAGGGCCCCCACGTCGAGGACGGTCTGATCCATGGAGATCCGCCCGACCATGGGACAGACCTGACCGCGGACCAGGGCCAAGCCTCGGTTGGATAACGCTCGAGGCAATCCGTCGGCGTAACCGACGGGAATGAGGGCCAGCCGGGTGGCACTTGGCGCTATCCAGGTCAGGTCGTAACCGACCCGGGCACCCGCATGCACGTCCTTCACCTGCGAAATGCGTGCGCGCACGCTCATGACGGGGGCCAGAGAGACCGGCGAATGGTCGGCCGAAGCGGGAAGGTGACCGTACATGGCCAGACCCACGCGGACCATATCGAAATGGGCATTCGGGTAGAAGAGGGTGCCCGCACTGTTGGCCACGTGGCAGGTGATTCCGTGAGCGTGGGCGCGGATGCGGTTGGCCAATTCCTGGAATTTGCCCAGTTGCCGGTCGGTATCGTGAGGCTGCGGGGCATCCGCCGAAGACAGGTGGGACGAAAGCCCAGCCAGATGAAGATCCGCAGAATGGAGCAGGTACTGGGCCAGGCCGCCGGCTTCGTGCAATTCGCACCCTACCCTGGTCATCCCCGTGTTCACTTTGAGATGAACGTCGACCTTGCGGCCGAGACCTCGGGCGACGCGTTCGATCACCTGTACCTGTCGACCGGAACTGACCGTCAACTGCAACTCGTGCCGGATGGCCGCCTCGTAGGCCGCATCGGGCACGATACCCAGAACCAGGATGGGGGATTTGTGGCCCGAGCGACGAAGCTTGGCGCCCTCCTCCACCGTGGCGACCCCCAAAGACGAGGCCCCATGATGAAGGGCCGCTTCTGCGACCATGGCTGCCCCGTGGCCGTAGGCGTCCGCTTTGACCACCGCCATGATCCGAGTTGTAGGGGCAAGCAGGGACTTGATGGCGCGCAGATTCTCAGACAACGCCACCAGGTCGATGCCCAGCCACGCGCCCCGGAGGTTG
This sequence comes from Candidatus Sericytochromatia bacterium, assembly GCA_035285325.1. Classification (NCBI taxonomy): domain Bacteria; kingdom Bacillati; class Candidatus Sericytochromatia; species Candidatus Sericytochromatia bacterium. The sequence continues at coordinate 57,388 of JAYKJB010000132.1, read as the reverse complement.
GCCTGCTCCATCGCGCTGGTGAGGTGGGCACGCTGAAATGCGGACAGACTCGTCTCGATCACGCGCCCATCCTACAATGGATCAGGCGCGACGCGCGAGCACCAGACGTCAGTCTGGCGAGCCTCCCTGTTGCCAGAGCCAACCGACCAAGACGTCCCAGGTCGCGGTGGGGTCTCCCGGCCTCGCAAGCAGAGGGTAGCGCAAGGAGACACTGAGTGACTCCCAGCGGGCCCCCACGCGGAGGTGAGTGGCGGGCCAGACGCCGCTGGTCGCTCCCTGTAACACCGACGCACGAACGCCCACCCCTGCTTCGTAAGCCAGCTCGTGCGGCCGAGCCAAGCGCTGGCTCGTGCCCAGTAAGTCCAGCGCAATCGAGACGCCGTCCAGGCTGCTCGCTGAGCGTCGAAAGAGGCTGAACGGGGTCAGGCCCCCCAGCATCCAGATGCTGGGGCGGAGGTCGAGCGAAGACAGGACCGGGCGGGTGTATTCCAAGCTGAGTGCGTCATACAGGGTCTTGCCCACCCCGAGACCGTAGGCAGCCCGCCATTCGGACGCGCCACCTTGTAGACCACGGCCGAAGCCAGGCTGGGCCTTCGAAAGCGCATCCGTTGGAACGCTTTTCGAGACCACAGGCCTTTCGGTGCTTCGGGGCACCGGCGCTGAAGGCGCCGGAGAGGCTGACGACACCACCCCAGGCGAGGAGGGCACAGCGGCAGGGGAGGTCACGGGCGAGGCAGGCACCCTTCCCCAATGAAACGACACGGAGTAAGGAAGGTTGGTCTCGGGGGACGCCGATGGAGACGGGGACGGCGTGACAGAGGGGAACACCGATGGCGATGCCTGAGGCAGCGGACTCGCCGACGGTTTGGACGCCGAAACTCCCAACGCACCCTGAAGAGCCTGGACGGGAGGAGCAGGGGGAGGCGAGGGCACGAGCGCGGGAGGGGACGGGAGGCGCTGCCCAGGGTTGCTTGGTTCTGACTGATAAGCGAGGCGACGGTCATATTCCCGTCGAGAGATGGCGCTCTTGAGATACAGATTGAGGTCGTCCTGGCGGACCCTGCAGCGTTGATGTCGTTCGGCATCCGAATGCTCGAAGACGACCTCGATTGGCGCCGCAAAGCTTTGAAAGGCAGCAAATGAGACCAGACTGGCCCGTCGCAAAAAGGTGGGCTTGTCCATGACCCCACCGCAGACCACCACCAGCCGTCTCGGCGCTTCGGCGTGGACGGCGAGGATGGGCAGGCCTTCTCTGGACGCGACGGCTCTGACGGCTTCAAGCGGAAGTAGGCGAGGTTCCGGCTTTTTCCCCTCCGCTGCCGCCACTGGGCCATCTGGAACCCAGAGAAGCCAAGCAAGCAAGGCGACGCGCAACGAAAAGGCCTGGAAACTCATCAGACCTCAGAACCTCTCGCGGACACTAGGGGGAATCGGATCCGGGTTGGTCGTGTCAGGCGCCTGGAAAGCTTTGGCGGCAGGCTTCTCACCCACGAACACTTGTTTTTTTGGAGCGCGATTCGTGACCTGGCTGGTTGGCGCCCGTCGAGGAGTGTCCAGGGTGTATTCGCTGAGCTTCCTGGCTGACCTCGGAACCGCAACCGGTGGCACGGGCATCGACTTGGTGGTCGTCAGCCTCGGCGAATCGAGGTGAGGGGGAGAAACCTGTTGATGAGCGCCCAGACGCTCGCCTCGTGAGATCCGACCCGTGAGGTCGTCGACCCGGGTCATGGCGTGGGAGGCCAGCCCCTGGTCCTTGGCGCAACGCGAGATACACTGCCAGGCTCCCAGCGCGGCTTCGAGATCTCCATCGAGTTCGAGCCGGCTCGCTTCGGATGCAAGCGATGCCACCGCCAGACGGTATCCTGCGGATTCAGCGGCCTTGACCACCCGCGCCTGCGGTTCACTGGCAAGCGCGGGTGAACGGCCGGCCAGTTGCACGACCAGCGAGCCGAGACAGATCAGCGAAAGGGCGATTGAACCTGCCATCCAGCGTTTCCGGGCACGGTCAAGGCGACAGGACGCATGGAACAGGCTATCGGTTTCCAAGGCGCGTGCGTGCAGAGCCACCGCATGGGCCTCGCGCTCTTTGGCCAAAGAGGCTTTCAGGCTTTCAAGCTCTTGCACCTTCTGGGTCTCTTGCTGAACCGCAAGCTCCAAGCTGGTCTGAAGCGCCAGCATGCTTCCACGAAGCTTGTCGAAGTCGGCTCTCAAGGTCGCTTCATTGCTTCGCAGGACTTCATTTTCCTGGCGAAGAGAAGCCAATCGCGCGGAGATATCCGCCGGCAGCTGGGTCACCTCTAACGAGGGTGAGGCCTGAACTTGACTGCTCGGCCCATCGCCTAGTTGAGCCCAGGCTGCTTGCCAGGCCTCGTGGGCTGCTTCGAGCAGCACGGGCAGTCCCCGCAAGCGCTCGAACGAGCCGATGTGACGCGACTCCAGGCGCGCCTGACTGCCCAAGGTCTGTAACGCTGCGACCTGGATGGCTTCTTCGCGCGAGGTCAGCGCCACCAGTAGAACGTCATCCCAACTTTGCGGAGCCTTCGCCAGCATGCGCAAGGCCGCCAGTTTGGCGGGCTGGGGCGATTCCGCTTTGAGTGCCTGAATGGCGTCATCGTACCAGACTGCCTGGGGAACAGACGCCGTGGAGCGGTCGCCGATGCCACCAGGCTGGATGGGAGTAGCGGAGCAGTGAGACTCAGACATCGACATCAGACCTGTTGAGTGAGGTACGCCGAGATCCTAATGAAAGTCAGCGAGGCTGGCCGTGGCCGATCGCACACCGTCTAACCTCCGGTAGTTGGCTTCCGCAAAAAAACCGGTCTAGCTGAGGATGTCAGGGGGGTTGTCCCGATCGACGGTCCGTGCGCCGCTTGAGCCACAGGGCTTGCACGTGAGTCGGTTCATTTGCGCTGCCCGCTTCAAGAGCGGAATGGCAGAAGCGTCTCGTTTTTCATCAGCTTTGACCTCGGCGCCGCAGAATTGGCAGGGGCCGATCACGATCGTGGGCATGACTGTCTCCCTCGTTACGTCGGTGGCAGGTCGCTAAACCAGGCTGGTGGTTCTGGCACGCAAACGTCGGATGGCATCCGTGACCTGTTTCTTCTCCAAATGTGGCATCAGAGCGTGGCTCAAGCGATCGCACAGATCGAGTAATTGACTGAACGTGGCTCCATCCAGGTCGTTCCAAGCCAGGTCGTAAAGCACTTGGTCAAGAATGGTATGCGCCTGTTCATACCCAACGTATTCCATCAACAACTGGGCGAAGGCCTGATAGCGGGTGCTCGGAGCCACCTGTCCGCCCCCTCCATAGGGGCCACCGCCTCCGCCGCTTTCCCCGTGAACCCGAACGGCCTGCGTGGAGAGCAGCAATCTCATCAGATTTGCCAGCCGCAATTCATCCAGCAAACAAGCCTGATGCAGTTGCGCCATGGTGAAGGACCGCGGAAGGTTGCGGACGTAGGTTGGTATCCATTCCGGAGGGTCAGCCCGATCCCAGCTGAAGGAATCGAGGGCGCTCTGAGTGAACGAAACGGCACTGGTCAATGCCGGTAACAGCTGGCGGTAGTGCTGGGTCGCGTCCATCTGACGCATCCCTTCCAAGAGTAAATAGTCCACTCGGCTGGTGACATCGGGAGGGGGCATCTCCACATCGGTGTCGATGGCAATCAACTTGAATGTCCCGGCATTCCACCACGAAATAATCCGGTACACCGCTGCGTCACCAACCAAATGATTGACTCGTGCATTGACCAGTTCGCCCGAGTGAAAGACCAGCTCGGCCATCTGCCCGATTTCCACTCGCGTCAGGGAAAGAACGGCCGACTTTTGTTCGAGCGCAATGAGCTGGAGTAGATTGGGGAGGCTGATGGGGCCGAGATTTCCCTCCAGCAGCAAGTTCGATGAAAAAGTCACAGGGGATGCCTTTGTCGAGGGGCGTCACGCGTTCTGTTATACCCGGTCCCCAGGGAATTGCAAGCCAATCCGACGCTTTGCCGAAATTTTGAAGGGACACCTTCAGCGCGGGTTTTTCAGTCGTTCGAGCAGACGATTACGCCAGGCCAAACGCATTTCGGGTTCGGAGACAACCAAGACCACCAGCAGATAGACGGTTAAAAACACGCCGGTTTGAAGCACGAGCAGCAGCCACGTTCGCGAGGAGTCATCCGTAAGCGGAAACTGGTTGGCGATTGCCCAGGTGGCCAGGCCAGCAGCCAACGCCGCTGAAGCGGCACGGCTCGCGTGGCGAATCACTCCGGCTAATTTCCAGCCGGGTATTCGACGCTTCAACAAGCCGGCGTTCAAGCCGCAGTTCACGGTTGTGACCAAGGCCGTGATGGCCGCTAGCCCCTCGAGTCCATAGGGTTTTACCACCAAAGCCATACCCAACGTGGTCAACGCCAGAGAAGCCACACTGACCAGCAGCGGTGTTCTTCCATCATTGCTCGCGTAGAAAACACGCACCATCAGGTCTCGAGCGGCGTAGCTGGCGATACCCAGCGCGCAGATTCCCAGCACGCTGGTGGTGGCCAAGGTGTCCTGCCGGTCGAAGGCACCACGCTGGTAAACGACCGTCACGAGTGGCAATCCGCCCGCCAAGAAGTAGGCCATCAAGGGAAACGTGGCGTAGGCGATGGTGGTGAGCCCTCGATTCAGATGATGGGTCAGAGATGTATCATCCTTGGCCACCACGGCCCGTGTCAGCAGGGGGAACAGGGGGATGAGCAGGGCCGTCATGAGAATCCCGAGTGGCAGCTGCAGAAGTTTGTTGGCGAAGTCGAATACGCTGATCGAACCCGCCGGCAAGCTTGAGGCAAAATTGGTTCCAATGATGACGGATAGCGTTCCCACCCCTGAACTGACACAAGCGGGTAGGAGCATGTGCCAGATGCTTTTGGCCTCAGCCGTTCTCCACGACAACCGGGTGAGATGGACGCTTCCCCCCCACAGTTTCCAGGCCGCAGGCAGTTGCAGAATCAACTGCCCGAAGGCCCCCAGTAGGGTCCCCCAGGCCAGCGTGAGCGGGTCGGGTCTCAGCAAGACGGCCAGGATGACCGCCAAACTTGCGATCAAAGGCGAGAGGCTGGGTCGGGTAAAGTCTCCCTGGTCATTCGAGACGCCGCACAAGATGCCGATCCAGCCGCCCAGCAGAATCAGTGGGGCCATGATCCGCAGTTGCATCACCGCGAGGTCGAAAGTCGCATCCGAGGCCTGAAAGGCCACCAGCCTGATCGCGGCGGGAGCCGCCCAATACGTCAGCAGGGCACACGCCCCCAAGACCAGCGACACGATCAAGGTGATGGAAGCCATCACATCAGGCATGTCATCTTCCCGACCCTGCTGGCGCAGGGTCGCCAGAACCTTTTGGGCGGCCGTATGAAACGGTCCTGTCAACCCGCCGAGCATGACCAAGGAGAACGAAGGAATGATGTAGGCGGCCGTGTAGGCATCCTTGGCCACGCTCGCGCCGAACACTCCGGCAATCACGAGTTCACGGCCGAATCCAAATCCCTTGCTCAGCAGGGTGAGCAAGGCGATCGTGGAGGCGACGCCGAACAGGCTGCTAGACACGCGGGGGGGCCGCGATGTCCTGGAAGACCCATTCGATTGCCGCTTCCAGGTCATCCGCGATGTGATCAGGCCGACACGGCCACTGGTAGGCCCCCGCCAGCACCTGTTCGCCGTAGCCCGAACGAAGCAGCACAGTCCTGCTCTTGACTCGTTGTCCCACCTCCACGTCCGTGGCCTTGTCGCCAATCATGTAGGAGAACTGCGGGTCAAGTTGGAACTTGTCCGCGGCGGCCAGCAGCATTCCAGGTTCCGGCTTGCGGCACGCGCAGGCAAAGCTGTACTCCGGCACGATTCCATCAGGGAGATGAGGGCAATAGAATATGTCGTCAAGAAAAGCGCCTTCAGCCTTGAGCAGGTCAACGAGTCGCTCGTGCAAGCAATCAATCCAAGATTCGGCGTAGTAGCCCCGCGCCGGGCCGCTCTGGTTGGTCACGACAATGGCCAGGATGCCAGCCTCATTCAGTCGCTTGATGGCGGCCGCCGCTCCAGGTGCCAGACGCAGATTGTCCAGTTCCCGAATGTAGCCCGCCTCAACGTTGATCGTCCCGTCTCGGTCCAAAAATACCGCGCGTGCTGGTTTCACTTTCAGATACTCCTGACTCATTATCTACCACGCCCCGATGCTCGTTTTCCAGAGATTTCAGGGCAGGCCCGAGTCGCTTCCATCCCGAGGGTCCGGCGGGCTGAGTCGGAACGACAGCGGCCTGGACAAACCGGTATGATAGGAGGGCCCTGATTGGTGGAGTTCACTGGAACCGGTGCCTGCGTCCCCTGCCGAAAACGTCACGAATCAACAACTTCGGCGGCTTGTGATGGCGTTGCTTCTGTTCACGACAACCCTCCAGGGGTGTGCCACTTGGTCGGGCTATCGCGAATTGCCCGCGCGCAGGGCCTGGGCCTTTCCATCGCTGCCCGCGCGCGTGTGGCAAAATGCTTTTGTTCGCTGCCGGGTTGCCCCCGGAGGGTTTGCCCCGTACCTTCCCACGGCCTGGCATCCGTGGGGCACCATCTCCCGTGCCGTCATCCCCTATGGTGATGATGTCTGGCAGTTTTCCTTGGCCGTCGAGCCGCTCACAGGGGAACGGGTGTTGGTGCAACCAGAGGGGGCTCACCTGCTTGTCGATGGGATCGTTGACCGACGCGCTCTGAGCCTGACCGATTATCGACGACGCTGGCCTCTGTGGGCCCTGGCCGATGAACAACAGGCCGCCGATCGCGCGGTGGCCTATCGGCATCTCCTGGATACCCTATGGTTCGAACGCGCGATTCCGCCTGGTGAATCTCATGAGGCTCAGCTGGCGTTCGTGTCGGCAGCGTGCGCGGTGAATTTGGAACTGAGACTGCCACTGCGTTTGGGGGACAAGCTGGAATCGGCTCGGTTCGAATGGACCATGCCGTGAAGCGATGGCTACCAGTTGCATTTGCGCTTCTCGTCCTCTCTGGGTGTGCAACCCGAGAGTTCTATTTGCAGCGCTCGGAGTTGCCACTCGAAGCGTGCGGCATTAGCCAGTTGCGACTCGCTCGTTTTCAGTCAGGCACTGATGTCCCTCACTTGCGATTCCGGGTCGAGCGCCAGGTTCGTGATGAACTCACCCGCGTCGGATTACTGACGGAAAATTCGAATGCTGGACCGTCCCTGACGGGTGCCCTGGACGTCGTGGAAGACACCTTCATTCCCGCCACACCACGACGTGTCGAGCGGGGAATTGCTTCTGCCCAGGCCCTGCCGACCCTGAGCGGCTCCACGATGACGTGGGAAGTGGATGTCCAGTGCACTGTCCGCCTGCGAATCGTACTGACCCTTCTTGACGCGGAGGGACGACCGCTCTGGCAGAAGCGGTCTGAGGGCAGTGTCAGGGAGTCACGGGCCCTTCCGGTTCAATGGCCTGGAGCAGATTTGTTGCCTCCGCCCCTCGCCGCACTGCCGCGATTTGACGCGCCCTGGCGCGCCCGGTTGGAAGATGCCGCTCTTGCTCAGGCGCTTGGCCCGTTGCTGACGGCCTTGGTTGACCGGTACGCTTATCGTGAAATCCCCTGATTACGCTGTGCCACGGCCAATATAACGTAAAGCCTGGGTGAAGGTTTCATTTACCGCCATGGTAGGATGGAGCATTTTTTCGCCTGGGGAGATGCAAGTGTTCGGCAAGAAAAGCAATCTGATCGGTCTCGCGCTCTCAGGCATCTGTCTCTTTCTGGTGTTCCGCAAGGTCGATACCACCAGGTTGCTGGCCTCGTTGTCAGGGTTGAACGTGGGCTACCTGTTGGCCGCCCTGGGAGTGTTTCTGAGTACTTTTCTGGTGCGGGCGCTCCGATGGAAAACCTTGTTGAGCACCAGTCAGGCGCTTCCCACCCGTCAGGTTCTGGGCATCGTGATGATAGGCTACATGGCCAACAATCTCTTGCCCGCCCGATTGGGAGAATTTGTGCGGGCCTACGTCTTGCGCGTGCGAACGGGGATTCGCAAGAGCACCAGCCTGGCGACCATTCTGGTCGAACGCATCTTTGATGGTCTGTCTTTGCTGTTCATTCTGGGAGCCTTGCTGCTGGCCCACAAGTTGGGCTGGTTATCACTCAAGCACGACTTCCCGGACTCGATTCAGTGGGCAGGCGGCTTCGCCGGCGCGGTGTTTGTGAGCGCCTTTGCCGTGTTGCTGGCGTTGGAGATGCATGCGCCGCTGGGTGACACCATTCGTGGTCTGCTTCGCAAGTGGCTCCCGGATGGGCTTGCCACGCGATTGTGCGAGTTACTGGATGCTTTTGTGGAGGGGATCGGTTGCGTGCGGAATGCAGGCGTCATGGCGTTTGTGATGGGCGCCTCGTTGCTGATCTGGAGCATTGAGGGCGTCACCTACGCCTTGGTGGGGCAAGCGTTTCATCTGGAGCTGCCTCTGAGGGCTTTTCTCATCACCATGGTGATCGTCAATCTGGGCACTCTGATTCCCTCGGCGCCTGGATTCATTGGCACCTTCCAACTGTTTTGTTGGATCTCGTTGGGGCTCTTTGCCATTCCCAAAGAGACCGCCGTGAGTTACGGACTGGTGCTGAATTTGCTGGAATATCTCCCGGTCACCATCATTGGAGTGGCGTGCCTGCTGGCCATGAATCTCTCCTTCCGCAGCGTGGTGCGAGGCCAGAATCAACCTGAACCAGAGGGCAACGCCACCTGACGCGGCGGACCCTTCCCACGAGGGGGGTGTTTCAGGCTGTCACGCTCTCTTCCGCGTACATGGCTTCGATTTCCGCCTGGAAGTGGGCTTGAATCACCCGTCGCTTGACCTTGAGGGTCGGGGTCATCTCGTCCTGATTCGGGTCAAACGCCCGCGGCAGCAAGGTGAAACGCTTGACTTGCTCGTAGCGCGCGAACGTCTTGGAGATGGAATCGATTTCGCGAGCAAAGAGAGCCTGCACCTGGGAATTTCCCAACAACTCCGCGTGAGACAGACCAACCAATCGCTGCTCCTTCGCGAAGCTTTCCAGTGCCTCCGGATTCGGGACGATCAGCGCCGTGATGTAATTTCGGCGATCGCCAATCAACATGGCCTGTTCGATCAGTTGACTCGACTTCAGGGCGTTCTCGATCGGCTGAGGCGCCACATTCTTACCGTTCGACATCACGATGATTTCCTTCTTGCGGTCCACGATCCGGATTCGCCCATCCGGGTCGATTTCCGCCACGTCACCTGTGTGAAAGAATCCGTCCTCGTCGATGGCTTGTCGGGTTGCCTCGGCATTTCTGAAGTAGCCCGCCATGACATTGGGCCCACGCACCAGCAGTTCCCCGTCCTCGGCCAGCCGCACCTCTACCCCAGGCAGCGGTCGTCCAACCGTGCCAAAGCGAACCTCTCCAGGCCGGTTGAAGGCCACCACAGGACTCGTCTCCGTGAGCCCATAGCCCTCGACGATCTCGATTCCCAGCATGGCGAAGAAACGGCCCACGTCGGAAGCCAGAGGCGCGCCACCGCTGATACACAGACGTAAACGACCTCCCGTGCGATCGCGGATCTTGCTGAAAACAATCGCATCGGCAACCTGTTGCTTGAAGGCGAGGTCGAATGGACGTGGAGCCCCCTGCTGCAGGGCCTCCACATAGGCCTCCCCGACCTGCCGGGCCCATTCGAACACGGCTCGCTTCGGTAAGCTCTCTTTGCTCACTCGGTCCAGCACACGCGCCTTGATCTTCTCGAACAGACGGGGAACCGAGGTAAGCATCGTGGGACGAACGTCCACCAGGTCGTCTGCCACGGATTCAACGCTCTGGGCAAAGTAAACGTGCGCCCCCGCCGCAACCGCGGAAAAATTTGAGATTCGCTCGAGCACGTGGGAGAGCGGCAAGAAAGACAGGGACGAGTCCGACTCCTTCAGGCCAATCAGAGGAACCACCTCTGCCACATTGGACATCAGATTGCCGTGGGTCAGCATGGCGCCTTTCGGTTCCCCCGTGGTGCCGCTGGTGTAAACGATAGTGGCGAGATTGGAGGGCCCCAGATTGCTCATCCGGCGGTTCAAGTCCGCCTGATGCTTGTCTTCCACACGACTGCCCAGGGCGATCAGATCATCCCAGCTGAAGATGGCGCGCTGGTCCGGCCGTTGGGGGATCTCGTTCATCACCACCGCGTGTTCGAGGTGGGGTAACTGGCCCCGCAGCGTCATGAGTTTTTCCACTTGAGCCTCGGTGGAGAGGAAAATCAGACGCGCTTCGCTATTGTTCAAAATGTAGGCCGTCTGGGAAGCCGTCAACGTCGGATAGAGCGGAACGGTGACGGCTCCGGCCATCAGAATGGCCTGGTCCGCCATCACCCACTCGGGGCGGTTCTCGGACAGCAGCGCCACCCGATCACCTTCTTGAACCCCGAGTTCCAGCAACGCCAACGCCAGCAATCTGGCCAGACGACCGTAGTCCTCATAGTTTCTGGTTTTCCAGGTGCCCTTCGCCTTGTGCGACAGGGCTGGGCGCTTGCCGTGACGGGCCACCGTCGCCAAAAAAGCGGCAGTCAGGTGTGTTGCTCTGGCCATGTCATCCTCCCTACCGGTTCAGACAGATTGGGACGGCGTTATCCGCGCAACGGTGCGCGAGGTGCCCTCAGTTGAGACCATTCGGCAGCCTCTCTCAGGAGCGCGTCAACCCGACTCTTGACCTGCTTCACCAAAGCCCTGATGCGTTGCTCGTGCCTGAATGAAGTGGCTATGCTGCCTCGAACGTCAAGGGTCTGGTATCCCGCGTCGGGTGTCAAGGGTTCCCCAATCAGGACCAGGGCCTCCTGGTAGACTCGGAGTTCCAACGATTCGAGCTGGAAAATGGGTTCATCAGGAGCCAGGGCGCGGAGCCAGGCAGCGGGGAGCGGCGCAAGTTGCGCCTCCCGGATGGGATAGATGCACGCGGGCACTATTTTCAAACCAGGAATATCGGCCGCCAAGGCTGCCCGTGCAAAGGTGCGATGGAAGGGGCTGGTTTTATCTGGGGCCCGCGGTGTCAGAAATGGATCTGTTCCCTCCGGAAAGATACCGACCAGGGAGCCGCGTCGCAATTCAGCAACGACATCTCCGATCAAGGCATCCACGCGGCGATCGCTGTTTCGGAGGATGGGAAGTCCCCCCGCCTCCTGCATCAGCTTCCCCAGGAAGGGTATCGAGGCCACGAAGGGCGCCATGACCCAATGGATCATGCGGCGGGTGCGGGAGGAAATCAGGTAAGGGTCCATCCAACTGCGATGGTTACACACCAGCAGGGCGGGTCCCGTGGCAGGAATGTGGCGAGCCCCCACGACTTGGGTGGGGCAGGCCAGTTCACCCAGGCACGGCCCCAGCCATCGCTTGAAGGCGTGGTAATGCTCCTGAGTCGAACTTGGCATCGTTTCATCCCGCGTGGGGCGTGTTCAGGCAGGGCAATGGCCAAACGCTCACGAGGCAAGTCCCAACAAGCGCTGGGCATTTCGGCTGGAGACTGCTCTGGCCTCAAGCGGCGTCAAAGCTTGGGTGACGTTGTCATAGGCGGCGGTCTGCTGGAGAAGAGGGAAGTCTGAGCCCATCAGGACGCGATGGACCCCAAGCCGATCGACCGCTTGCCTGATGACCTTGGGCGGCTGCCAGGACGTTTCCACCGAAACGTGATGGAAACGCTCCGCCAGGGCAATCACCTTGGCGTGCTGGTCCCAGCCAATGTGAGCGATCGTGATACTGACGCGCGGAAATGCCGCACAGACCTCGCCGAGTGCTGTCAGGTCATCGAATCCCTCCGTTTCGAAGGGAACCGCACCCGTATGAATGAAGACCGGCAATGAACGTGACTGAGCCAGGGCGAGTAACTCCGTCATCCGCTTTTCTTCGCTCACGGATTCCGCCCGCGCCGGATTCAGCTTGAGGCCGACCACGGGGTGATCGCTCAAGTCTCGCTCCAGCCGCTCAAGGCAATCCAGGCGGGCGGGGTCCGCAGTGGCAAAGAGACTGAACTTTCCAGGATAGGGTTGAATGGCTTGCGCCAGGTCCTGCGTGCTGAAAAAGGGGTCGATGGGGCATACCACGGTGTGGCCAATGCCGCTTCGGTCCATGCTCTGGATCAGCAGCTCCACCGTGTACTTCTCGAAAACCCGCTTGACCTCTTGAACCGCATAATCGTTGATGCTGCGGTAAAGGAAGCGGCTGAACGGGTCGCGAAAGTGCATACCGCAAAGTCCAGCCACCTGACGGGTCAAGGGTTCCATCAGGTCGGCCAACTCCTTCAGGTAGATGCCACTGCGGTCATCTGGAAGTTGGAGGGCCGTCGTTCCTCGCAGGTGCGCGTGAAAATCGACAAGCAAGTAGCTCGGAACCATGAACGCGTCCTGTCTGTGAAGGCAACCTGAGCCCCTTTATACCCTTCCGCCCGCCCTGGCTCAAGCGTCAGGCGGGCGGAAGCAATTCGAGGCAAAATGTGGTGCGCGTCAGCCCGCGTACGCCAGGGCGTGCGCCCGCCAGATGACCTGCAGCTTGACCTCGTTCACGGAGATCAAGCCCACCGATTCACCCATCCGCACCTTGGCGAAGTGGTCGACCTCACGATAGAGTTCAAGGTCGCAGTCTGGGCAATGGTAACGTTCACCATGGGGCGCGAGATTCACCAAGTGCGTCTCGCAATCGGGACATTCAAGCGCCAGCAACCCGCTGTAGGTGTGTTTCACGGCAATGACCTCCAAGGTCGTCCTGCCCACCGGCGCCGGGCAGCCTTCCCGAGGGAAGGGTGAGGCGCACGACGGCGAGCGCGGACCAAGTGCATGCGGGCGCAGTCCGTTGACCTGCCTGGAGACACTGAGACCCGGGCCTGACACATCTGTGCCACCACACGAGGTCCCGTGCACGGACCACTTGACCTGGATGGAGGGAATCACTCATCCAGGGACACGACACGTCGCCTGCTCTGCAGGCTCACGTGGCATCAGCGAAAACAGCCACCTCGATCACAGAAGCGCACGGACGCTTCCCCTGTCCAACCCGCAACAATGAGTCCCTGCGTTGAGGCGGCAAGGCTTCCCTGCTGAACTGTTGAACTGTCACAATATCTCTTCTGACTTTATACCCCCCGTCACCGGTTTTACACAAGGGGTGGCTGCTTTTTTTGCGGAGCGAGGCTCAGGCTTGGGCGAGGCCGTGCTATGCTGTCGGGGTGCCGCCCCTCCTCTCCACGTCCGGCATGACGGCTGTCCCTCCAAAATTTTTGAGCCATTTCCAAGCCCACGGCCCACTGGCCGAGGCGATGGAATCCGCCTGGGGCGCCCGTGCCTCGGAAATTGCCGAGGGGCTGGGCCTTCCCAAGGTTTCCTGCGGCACATTTTCTGCGGCGTACTGGACGGGTCTGGTGGAGTGGGCGCACGAGTCGCCCCGGTCGCAGCGACGCTCGCGCCACGCCCGCTGGTTGGCCAGGTGGCGCCAGGACTTGAGCCTGGAAGCCCTCTCTTTGCTGTTGTTCCACGTCGACCAGGCATTGCGGGAGGCCACGTGGCAACTGGGACTGCCGGCACCGGATTGGCACGCCTTGCTGGAAGTGATCCGGCAGTATACGGCGAGCCTCTTGGATGAGCTGGCCAGCCTCTCCCAGGCGAGCCACCAGCAACTCCTCCAGCGCCGAGAAGAGCAAGCCGCGATGCAGCGTTTTCTCGAGTTGATGGATGCGCCAGGGCGGCCGGAAGACACCCTGGCCGTGATGGTGAGGGAAGTGGCGCGCGTGCTGCGATGTGAGGTGTGCGCCATCCTGCTGCCGGGTCCCGCTGACCCTCACATGCTTCAACTTGCGGCGATCGCCGCCCCGACCATCATCGCGCGCGCGGTGGCCGAAATGGGCTTTCCACTGTCGGACGGTGGGCTGGTTTCCCAGGTTTTTCTGACAGGCGCACCGGCCACCTCGCTGGCCTCGGATGAGACGCAAGGAATACCGGATGGCGCTCTCAATGGGCTCGAAAGCTTAGGTTTTGCTCATTTGATGGTCCATCCCCTGACGTTTCAGGGACGGGCTCAGGGCGTCTTGTGTCTCGCCAATCGCTTCGACGACCTGTCGTGGCAGCCCGGCGAACAAAACTGGCTGAGCGCTGTTTCGAGCCAGCTGGCGATGTGGTTGCGACTGGTCCGGCAGGAGCTATTATTGCGAGACGAGGAACGAGAAGCCGGAGCCTGGGCCGAACGACTCCTGGGTCTGGCAGATCCGGCGCTGGTGCAGCACGGAGAGGCTGTCTCGCGGCTCGCTTCAGCGATCGGCCAGCAACTGGGGTTGTCGCCTTCTCGTCTTCGAGCGCTGGAATTGGCAGGACGGTTGCACGACATCGGGCTGGTGTTTTTACCGGAGACCCTTCGCCGACGGCCAGGCCCCCTGTGGCCCGAAGAACGTCAACTTGTCGAGCGCCACCCCTTGCGCGGGGCTGAACTCTTGAGAGGAATCCCCGCCCTGGCAGAGGTCGTTCCCCTGATCCTGCAACACCACGAGCGCTGGGATGGGCAAGGCTATCCCGACGGGCGGCGGGGGGACGACGTTCCGCTCGAGGCGAGGATCCTCGCGCTGGCGGAAGCCTACGTCTCCCTGACCGTGCCGCAGGTCTACCGAGCACCGATGGGCGCCGTTGAAGCCATGAGTGAAGTTCGCTCGCTGGCCGGCTCGGCTTACGACCCCTTGGTGGTCCAAGCCCTGGAAAGTTTGACGGAGCAGGGTCTGCCTGCCCTGGAGGGGGCAGCGTCGAGTGCGCCTGGGACGCGGGCTCGGGAAGACCTCAGCCTGCTGGGATATGCGGGGCGCTTGACCGAAGGGATTCAATCTCTCACCTCGCACGTGACGGAGCACGGCGCCAACCTGAGTTTCTGGCGTGCCGTGGAGGAACTGTGTGGCCATGATGCCGCGATGCTCTGGGTGCGGGATGCCGAGGGTCGGCTGCGCCTGCTGGAAACCCACGGCGCCTTGCGCCTTTCACCTGGCGCCACGGCTTCTGCAGACAGCCTGGAGGCACAGGCCCTGGTTCGACGAATTCCACTCGGAACTGGCGACCCGCACCAAGAGAACCGATTCGCCATTCCGACCTGGGTCGTGGAGGGTGGCTACCGGAGTCTCGTCGCCTTCCCTTTGCTGGTTGGCGAGCGCGCCTGGGGGGTGATGACCCTGCTCAAACGCACCCACGCACCGTTTTCCGGCCCTGAATTCATGTTGGCGGAGCTGGCGGCCAGCTGTGCCGCGTGGGGTCTTTATCAGCGTCTGCATCGTGGTAGACCCTTGCCCGAGAAAGGGGTGCGCGCGTGAAGCAAACGGTTGGCAAAGTTGGGATGCGATACCTGGCCATGTGCGCCGTGGCCGTCTTTGCGATCGGGCCATTCCTTTGGTTGCTGGTGACCGCGCTGCGAGGCGATGGCGAGAACATTTTTCAGTATCCCCCCGTGTTATGGCCGGAGCAGCCCACGCTCAAGAACTTTGAGGCTGTCTGGGTGGCCGTCCCATTTGGTCGCTATGTCGCAAACAGTGTGGTGGTCGCTCTGGCCTCGGTCCTGTTGAACCTGGTGCTCGCGAGTCTGGCGGCCTATCCCCTGGCCCGCATGCGTTTTCGGGGGCGTGACTTTGCCTTCTTCGCGATATTGGCGACCATGATGGTGCCATTCCCGGTCATCATGATCCCCCTGTTCACCATTGTGATGAAACTACACGGCGGCTTGATGGCCGTGGTGCCCGAAGGTGCTCAGTCAGAATACTGGCTGTACAGCTGGCTTGTGCTGCCAACGGGCGTGTCCGCCTTTGGTATTTTTCTGCTCAGACAAGCCTTCGCGGCCATTCCAAAGGAGTTGGAAGAAGCGGTCTTGATGGACGGTGGTAACGTGTGGGACATCTGGCGGAAGGTGATGCTGCCGCTTTCCCGTCCCGCTCTGGCCACCCTCGCCATCTTCACCTTTGTGGGCTCGTGGGGCGACTTCCTCTGGCCCCTGGTGGTGCTGAACGACCCCCAGCTCTACACCCTGCCAGTCGGTGTGGCCTACCTGGCCGGGACCTTCAGTGCCAACTGGCGATTGATCGCCGCTGGCTCGGTCATCGCCGTCATTCCGATTGTGGTCTTCTTCTTGCTGATGCAGCGTCATTTCATTGGCGATGCAACGGCCGGTGCGGTGAAGGGCTGACGGGTGCTTGGACAGGCCTTTCCGGCCTGTCAACCCGCACACGCACCAAAGACCCTGGGAGTCAGGTGCTGGATTCGCTTCCCCTCCGAACCCTATGATCGCGGCCTGAAAGCCTGTCAGGAGGGATGACATGGGGTCTGGAACACCAGGAAAAGCCAACACGCTTCGCTTCACCTACCTGGACTGGCCACGTGTGCTGGAGAACTTGCGAGCCGAGTTGCACCTGCTGGATGGCGCCAAGTGGCACCTGGGTGAAATGTTGCTCTCGGTGAGACAAACCCTCGCGGGTACGCCCGGGGTGGCCGCCGCGTTTGCCAGCCAGGGCGTTTCCTGGCGGGCCCTGGGAAACCGTCTGGGCATGCGCGCCTCGGAGGTTGAATTGCTGTCGCGAGTGTCCGAAGCGTTTCCCAAGGGAAAGCGAGTCTCCGGCGTGGGCTGGGAACATCATCGGGTGGTATTGTTCGAACTACCCGCCGCCACCCTGTCGCAGCGCCACAAATGGTTGCGAGAAGCGGCCCGACAAGAGTGGAACCCGACCCAACTGGGAGTGCAAATCCGCAAGGCACTGAGTGGCAGCAAGCCGCAGGGGCGAGACCCCGTTCCCAGGGACGATCAGACGGCCGGACGCGCCCCGGGGGAGCGCAAGACGCGCTGAGACCACGGACTTCCTGGGTATAAAGGAAGCGTTCGGCTTCCCTTGAGGTCCACCTTGCGTCACCCCCTTGCTGTGCTGTGCTTTGCCGTCGCGATCGCCACCTTGGCGCCCCAGGTTTCGGCCTCTGCGGCACCCTTGGGCCCGCAGGGCGCCGCTGCTTTTGACCCAGAAGCGGGCTTGAAGCAGGCCTTGGCGGCGTTTCACACGGGCGCTACGGACCGAGGCCAGGCGCTGCTGCGCAAAACATTGGCCGCGGCCCCCGAAAAGGTCGACACGCTGGTGGACCTCGGTGTGGCTCTGGCTGACATGGGGGCTTACGACCATGCCCGCTCGGCGTTCGAGCGCGCCTTGCGGCTCGGTCCCGATGACGCCGCGGCCCTGAACGGCTTGGGTTACGTGCTCTACCGCATGGAAAAGCATGAGAACGCCATCAGCTACTACGTCAAAGCGCTTGCTCGAAAGGAAGATCCGCAATATCGGTTGAATTTGGGTTTGGCATATCTGGCGCAGGAGCGCTGGGGGCAGGCCGAGGACCAGTTTCGACTCGCGGTTTCCGGGCGTTCAAGCGACTACTGGGCCTACAACAATCTGGGATATGCGCTCCAACTTCAAGGCCGCATTGCAGAAGCGGTTTCGCATTATGAAGCCGCGATCGCGCGATGTGACAAAGATCTGACGGCACATGGCAACCTGGGGGCGCTGTTGGTGGCAGCTGAAGCATGGCAGGACGCCCTCTGGGTTTATCGGGATGCCTTGAAGCGCAACGACGCCTTCGCTGATGCCCACCTGGGCATTGCCAATGCTTACACGCAGCTGGGTCGAACGGATGATGCGCTTCTGGAACTGCGTGTGCTCAGCCGCTTGCGAAACCCGACGGCGCCGGTTTTCCACCTGATGGCTGAGCTCTACCAGCATCGCAAGGAGCACGGAGCGGCCTACCGGGAAGCCCAAGCGGCGTGTCAGCTGGCCCCGCGCGAAGCCGTTTATATGTTAACCCTCGGACGAGCGGCTGCGGCCTTGGGCCGAAGATCGGAGGCCATTCGGGTGTTTGAACGCTACCTGGAGGTGGCCGCGCCGTCCCCGGAGCGTCAACGCATCGAAACCTGGCTGCAGCAGAACCGCGGAAAACCTTCTACCAGCTGGCCTGTCGCTGAAGGCGCCGCGGGTGACTGGCGTGTGCCGCAGATGCTACAATCCACACTGAAGTCGGTTGAGCCATCGCGGTCGACCTCGTCGGCCGAGGAAAGTCCGAGCTCCGCAGGGCAAGACGCTGGATAACGTCCAGTGGGGGTGACCCCAAGGACAGTGCCACAGAAATATACCGCCTCCGCAAGGAGGTAAGGGTGCAATGGTGGGGTAAGAGCCCACCAGCGGTGGGGTGACCCATCGGCTAGGTAAACCCCGTCTGGAGCAAGACCAAGCAGGAGAAATGAGGCGGCCCGCCGATCTCCGGGTCTGGTCGCTAGAGGCCAGTGGCAACACGGGTCCCAGATAGATGATGGCTTCCCATTCGTGGGAACAGAACTCGGCTTACAGACTGGCTTCAGGAGGGGGATTTCCCCCTCCTTTTTGCTGACGGGGACGAATTCGGTCCAAGGCGGTATTATGTTGCAGTCGCCCCGTTGGGGGCACGAGGCATCATCATTGCAGCACACTTCTACTTCCGATACCGACGCGTTCCATCACCTCCCGGTGCTTCCGGACGCCGTGATGGCCAGTCTTGCACCGCAAGCCGGTGACCGCGTGCTCGACGCGACCGTCGGTGGGGCGGGGCACGCGTCCAGGCTTCTCCGGGCGGTCGGGAGCGACGGATTTCTCTTCGGCTGTGACCGTGACCCTCGCGCGATTCAGGCGGCCTCGGAACAATTGACCGCGGTCGGAGAAAATTTCAAGCTATTCCAAGGCTCGTTCGACCAGATCGACCTCTGGGGGCTTCCACCGTTACAGGGCATTCTCTTTGATATTGGGGTTTCCTCACCGCAACTGGATCACGCGGAGCGCGGTTTCAGTTTCCGCGCCAAGGGCCCCCTCGATATGCGCATGGACCCGGCTGGGGCTCTGACGGCGGCAGACATCTTGCAGAATATGAGTGAAGCCGAATTGGCTCGAATCTTTTTTGAATTCGGCGAGGAACGCCATTCGCGCCGCCTGGCACGAGCCATCGTCGCGGAGAGGAGCCATGGTCGGTTCTGGCAAGATACGGCAGCGTTTGCGGCGTTTGTTGAGCAGACGCTGCCACGCTCCCGGGAGCCAATCCATCCCGCGACTCGTGCCTTTCAGGCCTTGCGAATTGCCGTAAACGACGAGCTGGGGATGCTTCAGCGAGCCCTTCCTCAGGCCGTCCGTGCGCTCGCCCCTGGCGGGCGGCTCGGGGTGATCAGTTTTCACTCGCTGGAAGACCGTATCGTGAAACGCTTTTTTCAAGAGCAGGCCAAGGCATGTGTCTGTCCACCGAGGCAGCCAGTGTGCACCTGCCAAAAAGTGTCCACCTTGGAAGTGCTCACGAAGAAGCCCCTGGTGGCGGAACCCCAGGAACTGAGCGAAAATCCTCGGGCGCGAAGCGCCAAGCTTCGAGTGGCCAGACGGTTGCCCTGATGGGCGTGGGCGATGGATTGAAACCAGATGATCACTGACCTGTCACGACAAGAAGGTATGGGCAAGGCGCAAGCTCCCCTCGAGCCCCTGGGACGACGAGCCAGGCGTCAGGGCTTCCCTCGGGTCTGGATGATGGCGATCTCGGGCCTTTTACTGGCCATTCTGGTCATGTATGTGCATACGGTCATTCAGGAAGCACGGCTGAATCGCGTCAAACAGGAAATCGATCATCTGAGGGAAATGACCATCAAGGATCGCATGCAACTGGAAATGGTTCGCAATCCGCAGGTCATCGACCGCAAGGCTGGCTGGCTTGGCATGCGGCAGCCGGAGGAAGTGGTCTATATCAAGCGCCCCTTGCTCGTGCAGCGCCATCCCGCCAGGGATTTGCCGCCTCGTCGCCCCCTCATCCGTGAGGGATTCTGAGCTGTGACGGCGCGGGTGACGCTCATACGCCAGCGTGCGCTTTGGGTGCTGGCGGGTTTTGGGGCAGCAACGCTTCTGTTGGCCGCTCGCCTGGCCTACCTACAGGTTTTGGAGGCTGGCCACCTGAGCGTGTTGGCCAAGGCGCAGCGCACCAAGAAGGTGGACCTTTCATCCATCCGCGGTGAGATTGTCGACCGCAACAGCAAGACCTTGGCGGCTTCTGTGGAGGCTTTCTCCATCTACGCCAGCCCTCGCGATACCAAACGGTTTGATCGACGGATGACGGCCGAGCGCTTGGCTCCCATCTTGAAGACGAGCGCCCCTGCGCTGTTGCGAAAGCTCGAGGGCGATCATTTCCGTTGGCTTTATCGCCTGGCTGATGACCACACCTATCAGCGCATTCGCGCCCTCAAGCTGCCCGGCATCGGGGCGGTCCGCGAGAGCCGTCGCATCTATCCCAAAGGACGGTTGGCGGCGACTCTGATCGGCTTCGTGGGCATCGATAATCAGGGGCTGGCAGGGATCGAGCATTCCTTCGATGCTGTTTTGCGTGGCCCCCATCAAAAGGTCGACGTGGAAGTGGACGCCTACGGCCGGGAAATTTTACGGGAAGGGTCTAGCAAGGTGCTTGATTCCTACCTCAGTCGTGGCAGTCAGGTCATTCTCACCATCGATGAGAATCTCCAGCACGTGGCGGAGCGAGAGTTGGGACAGGCCATCCTCAGTTCGGGAGCGCGGCGGGGCACGGTGATGATCATGGACCCACGGACCGGGGATTTGCTGGCTTTTGCCACGCTTCCCACCTACGACCCCAATCATTTCAATCGCTACCAGTGGAAGGAAATCAAGAACTGGGCGGTCACGGACGTCTATGAGCCCGGTTCCACCTTCAAGGTTTTCACGGTGGCTGCGGCATTGGAGGCCCGTCGAATTGGCCCGACCCAGGTTTTTGTATGTCCTGAACGCATCAAGATCGACGACCAGGTCATCTCCGAGCACGACGAAGGGGTGGGAACGCGAGAACTGTCCGTTTCGGAAATTCTCGAACAGAGCTCGAATGTCGGAACTTCCCAGGTTGCCTTTCAGATGACGGCCGCCTATCATCGCCGCTTTCTGAGTCGCCTCGGGTTCGGTCAACTGACCGAAAGCAAGATCACGGGAGAAAGCAAGGGCGTCTTGCCTGCGTTGCCCTGGCGCCGTCTTTCCCAGGCCACCATTTCCTACGGACAGGGGGTGTCCGTGACCCCTCTGCAGATCTTGTGCGCCTCTGCCGCGGTGGCGAACGGCGGTATGCGAATGGCGCCTCGTCTGATTGACCGCGTGGTTTCGAGTAAGGGTGAGGTCCTGCAAGTCTTCCCCGTCAAGGAACTCGGGAGCGGAATGTCTGCAAAGACTGCCCAGCAATTGATGGGCATGCTGGAGCAAGTGGTTCTCAAGGGGACGGGGCAGGAGGCGAAGGTTCCAGGTTACCGGGTCGCCGGCAAGACCGGAACGGCGCAGCGGGTCAGAGAGGACGGTCGAGGCTACTCGGATGACGTGGTCGCTTCGTTTGTCGGCTTCGCTCCCAGTCGTAATCCCCGGTTTGCGATTCTGACCTTGCTCGATGCCCCGAGAAAGGTTCACTGGGCCAGTATGACGGCGGCGCCGCTCTTCTCAAGAGTGGCGGCAGAAGCACTGCGGCAGGCAGGCGTGCAGCCGAGTGAGATGATTGTCTCTCTCCAGGAGCGAAAGCAACCCCGTCAGGCTGGACGGCGGGAATGATCTCTCTCACGGCACGCGACCGGGCCAGAGACATACACTGACCAGGGAGGATAAGCGCGTGTTGACCTGGCAGGAAGTTGTGGATGCGACACAAGGGGCCGCGGTGGGACGAATTCCCGACCTCCCCTTTTCAGCCGTTCGCATCGATAGTCGGGCCGTCCAGCCGGGCGATCTGTTTTTATGCTTGAGAGGGGAAAGCTTCGACGGTCACGACTTCCTGTCTCAAGCCCTCGCGGCCGGGGCTCGCGGCGTGGTCGTCACGTCGCCTACGCTGGTTCCGGACGGGGCTTGGGGCCTGACCGTCCCAGATACCAAGTTGGCCTTGGGGCAGCTGGCGCGAGCGTGGCGGCGAAAGCTGTCATTGAAAGTCATCGCCGTGACAGGCTCATCGGGAAAGACCTCGACCAAGGAAATGCTGGCAGCCTACCTGGGGGCCTTCGGAGCAACGGCGAAGACCGAGGGGAACCAGAACAATGAGATTGGAGTTCCCCTGAGCCTGCTGGCTTTGGAGGCGGACCACGCCTTTGGCGTCATCGAGATGGGCATGCGTGGCCCGGGGGAGATCGCCTATCTGACTGATTTGGCAGAACCTGATATCGGGATCGTGACCAATATTGGCACGGCCCACATTGGACGTTTGGGGTCGCGAGAGGCGATCGCTTCGGCCAAATCCGAGTTGTGGCGCCATCTTCCTCGGGGCGCCAGAGCGATCGTCCCGTATGACGATGCGATGGCGAGCGCGGAGGCGGCCCGCTGGGGGGGGGCCATGGTGTCTTGGAGCTTGGAGGACCCCGCCGCAACGGTCTGGAGCCACGACGTGCAGCAAGTGAAGCACGGGCAAGTGTTCACAGTTTACTGGAAAGCAGGCAAGTCGTTTTCGCGAGGCCGCTCAGAAGTCAGACTGCCGCTGTGGGGGGATCACCATCGCGCCAATGCGCTGGCAGCGATTGCGACCGGCTGGGCGCTGGGCTTGCTGCCAGGGGCTCGGCTTGACCTGAAGCCCGACACGCTGCCCGGGCGCGCGCGGCAGCTGGACCTGCGGGGCATTCTCATCACGGACGATGCGTACAACGCCAATCCCGAGAGCGTGTCGGCCTCCATCAAGGCGTTCGCCCAGGAAGGTTCGTCGGGTCGGCGTTTTGTGGTTTTGGGCGACATGGCTGAGTTAGGGGAATTTGCGGAAGAGTCGCATCGAAAAGTAGGGGCCGTGGCAGCTTTGCTTCCGCTCAACGGGCTGCTGGCTGTGGGGCAGTTTGCGGACGCTTACCGTCAAGGGGTGGGTGATGCCTTCCCTGCACACACCTTTGATGATCTCGAGCCAGCGGCTCGATATCTGGCGGATCTGCTCGCCCCTGGAGACCGATTACTCGTGAAAGCTTCGCGTTCCGCCCGTCTCGAGCGTCTGATCGAACGCCTGATCGCGCTTTTGGGAGACCCCGCCACTTGATGACCAGCTCATTCTTGCCCTCACTCGCTTATCTTTTGGTGGCCTTCGCGTTAGCCCTGGCGGTCGGGCGGCCTTTGATCCGCGTGCTACATGAGTTGAAATTCGGGCAGGTCATCCGCGAGGAGGGGCCTGAGTCTCACAAGGCCAAGTCGGGCACGCCCAGCATGGGTGGATGGTTGATTGTCTTCCCCTTCCTGCTGACCTGTGTCCTCGGAGGTCTATCTCACCCGGTCTTGCTGGCCTTTTTGGGGTTGGTTCTGGCCTACGCGGGCCTGGGCTTTCTTGACGATTGGCTGATCATCAAAAAGCGCTCCAACAAGGGGCTCAGCGCTCGCCAGAAGTTAGCCGGGCAAGTGCTGATCGCCGTCGTCTTTTTGCTGGTGCTTCACCAGCTGGGCTGGTCCACCGTGTGGCTGATGCCGCCTGTTTCGGGTTTGCGGGTGCTGGACCTCGGGTATTGGTACTGGCCCGTGGCGTGTTTCATCGTCGTGGGCAGTTCCAACGCGGTCAATCTGACGGATGGTCTCGATGGCCTGGCAGGCACGACGGTGGCCATTGCGGCCATGGCGCTTGGCTGCGTGGTCTGGTTATCCGCCGGCCTGGTGGGGAACGACCTCTCCCTGAATCTGGGCCTGACGGGCGCCCTGCTGGCCCTGGTGGGCGGCTGCCTCGGTTTCCTGTGGTTCAATGCTCATCCAGCCCAGGTGTTCATGGGGGATACTGGTTCTCTCGCGCTGGGGGCAGCCCTCGGTGGAGCTGCGATCCTCGGTCACGTGGAACTCTGGTACGCCCTCATCGGAGCGGTCTTCATCGTGGAGACCCTCTCCGTCATCGCGCAGGTGACCTATTTCAAGCGCACGGGTGGCAAGCGTCTGCTCAAGATGAGCCCGCTTCATCACCATTTCGAGCTGTCGGGCTTGAAGGAAACCAAGGTCGTGGCCCGATTTGCACTCTTGGGGGCCATGTGCGCCGCCCTGGCGGTGTGGGGAGCGCCGCGGCTGTGAATCTGGCCCCCAATCGAATAATCGTGAGGAATGGGCTATCATGGAAGTCCGCAAGCGATTGAGCTTGCTTCTCTGAAGGTTGCATCCAAGGTGGATTGGCAAAATAAAACCGTTACCATCCTGGGGCTCGGGCGCAGCGGCCTGGCCTGCGCCAAGGTCCTCTCTGGACTTGGCTGTGAGTTGATTCTGAGCGACACGCGCAGCAACGACGTGCTGGAGCCATTGGTCCGCGCGGAACTGGGACGGGATTTCCGAGTCGACGGGGGCGGCCACTCCTCAGCCTGTCTTGACGCTGATGTTCTGGTGGTGTCCCCCGGGGTGCCGGTCGACCTGCCGATTGTCCAAGCCGCATTGGCAGACGGCGTCCCCGTGCTGGGAGAAATCGAAGTCGCCTTTCAACTCCGGCCCCACACCCCCTACATCGCCATTACCGGTTCCAATGGCAAAACCACCACCACGACTTTGGTCGGAGAGATTCTTCGCAGTGCCGGAGTGCAGACATTGGTCGGGGGAAACATCGGAACCCCACTGGTGAGCTTTGTCGCGGAACCTGCCGAGGCGATCGTGGCAGAGGTCAGTTCCTTTCAGTTGGAAACGATCTCGACCTTTCGGCCAAAGGTGGCGGCCATTCTCAATCTCAGCGACGACCACCTGAATCGACACGGCACCCGGGATGCATACTGGCGGGCCAAGTGCCGCATTTTTGAGAATCAAACACCGGACGACTGGGCCGTCCTCAATGCGGATGACCCGACGGTCTACTCCTTGTCCGGCACGCTTCAGGGCAGGGAACTGCTTTTCTCCGCGAGACGTCCGTTGGGGCGTGGCGTGTGCGTCGTGGATGACTGGATCGTGCTGAACTCTGACGGGGGTTCCGTTTCCGTCATGCCGGTTGCGGAGGTGCCGCTGCGGGGCCAGCACAATCTGGAGAACGTGCTTGCCGCCGTGGCGATCGCGGCTGCGCTTGGCCTCCGGGTGGAGCCGGTCCGTGAGGCTATCGCGAAATTCAGGGGAGTGGAGCATCGCATCGAACTGCTGCCTGCTGCGGACGGCGTGCTCTGGGTCAATGACAGCAAGGGAACCAACTACGACGCGACGGTCAAGGCGATCGCCGCGTTCTCTGAGCCGATCATTCTGATCGCAGGGGGACGGGACAAGGGAGGGGACATGGCTCCCTTGCTGCAGGCCATCTGCGAACGCGTTCAGCACGTGGTCTTGCTGGGTGAAGCGGCGCCCTTGTTTGATAAGGCGCTTCGCCAAAGCGGGTTTGATCGCATCTTCCAGGCGGAGTCGCTCAAGGACGCCGTGATGTTCGCGCAGGACCGCTCCAAGGCGGGTGATGTGGTGCTTTTCTCGCCAGCCTGCACCAGTTTCGATATGTTCAAGGACTACGAGGATCGTGGCCGTGCCTTCAAGTCAATCGTCAACTCCCTGGGAATCCGCCCCGATTCCTCGGCGAGCTAGGGCCAGACGATCATCGCAATTCGATCTGCCGTTGCTGGTCATTGTCCTGGTCTTGCTGGCCTGGGGCTTGCTGTCGATCTTGAGCGCCAGCGCGCCAGTCGCCGAGAGTGAACTGCACCATAGTCTGTACTACGTCCAGCGCCAGGGCATGTGGTGTGTGTTCGGGCTTACCTTGATGTTGCTTGCAGCCACGGCCGATCTGGCATTTGTTCGCTTTCTCGCGAAACCTTTGCTGATCTTGACCGCCGTGTTACTTCTCGCCACCCAGATCCCCGGCCTCGGAGTGACTGAGTTGGGTTCAAGTCGCTGGTTACGATTCGGTCCACTCTCGGTCCAACCCTCCGAACTCGCCAAGTTGAGTTTGGCTCTGTACCTGGCCGACATTCTGGCTCGCCACAGCGACCTCCCTTGGACGTCTCAGTCGCTTCGACAGGCCTTCTTTCCGGCCATTGCGGTCCTTGGCCTGGTGCTCGTGCAACCGGACCTGGGAACCACGATCGTCCTGGCCTTCTCGGCCTTCGTGCTGTTTTACAGTTACGGGACGCGACTTGCTTACATGGTCACGGCGGGAGCGATTGCCACCTCCGCCGTGCTCTATATCTCCTGGTCGACGCCCTATCAGCGACTTCGTTGGTTGGGATTTTTGAACCCGTGGTCGGATCCTCAGGGCAATGGCTATCAACTCGTTCAGTCTCTGATGGCCATCGGCTCCGGTGGCATCCTGGGGCAGGGCTGGGGCCAGAGCAAGCAGAAGCTCTTTTACTTGCCCATCCAATATGCCGACTTCATTTTCGCCGTGATGGCTGAAGAACTCGGACTGGTGGGGGGATTGGCGCTCCTTGTGCTATTCTTCGCGTTGGCCTGGCGCGGTATCTCGATCGCGGGAAAGTCCAAAGATCCTTTTTTGGCTCTGCTCGCCATCGCCCTGACCTCCACGGTGGTGGCGCAGGCCTTTATCAACTTGGGGGTGGTCACGGCATCGCTGCCAACGACCGGGATTCCCCTGCCATTCATGAGTTTCGGGGGAAGTTCCTTGACCATCACCCTGATATCGATGGGGTTGCTTCTCAACATCAGTCGACAGATTCAGAGACAGGCGGAATCCACGCCCGTGGAACCAAGCCCCACGGCCTGACGATGATGCGGCCTGCCGACAACGAGGCGATCGAAGGTTGAATTCATGGCTGAGATCATCCTGACTGGTGGTGGCACGGGTGGTCACCTGTATCCTGCCCTGGCGGTTGCGGAGCGACTCCAACGCCTCGCCCCCGAGGTCGGCTTGCTGTATGTCGGAAACCCTGAGCGCATCGAGGGCGAAGTCGCCCCAGCGTCTGGACTCAGGTTCGTGGGCGTACCTTCAGCTGGACTTTCCCCCAATCCGTTGAAGAGCCTGCACGCCCTCTGGCAAACCGCGCGGGCGTTCGGGCAACTGATCCGCGTATTCGATCGCGAGAAACCTCGGGTGGTGCTGGCGACAGGAGGCTACGTCTGCGCACCCGTGCTGATGGCGTGTTTGTTCAAACGCGTTCCTTACGTCCTGCATGAACAAAATGTTTATCCCGGAAAGGTCAACCGTTGGTTCGCGCGTCACGCGAAGCGGGTGGCCACTTCCCTTCCGGGCACCGAAGCCTATCTCCCGGCGGCGTGCAGCGAGCGCTTCGGTAACCCGGTACGCGCGGGGGTCACCGAACAGTCAACCCAGCAGGCGCGCAGGGTGCTCGGCTTTGCGGATGATTCCCCCCTTTTGCTGGTCACGGGGGGGTCTCAAGGCGCTCGGGTGATCAATCGCGCAGTCACCACCTTGATCCCGGAACTGCTGAACAGCACCCGTTGGTCGGTGTTGTTCGTGACGGGTCAGGCGGACCACGCAGCGACAGTGGAAGCGCTCAGAGAACACTGCGGGCCGCGTTTGCAGATCCACGCGTTCCTTCAGGAGATGCCAACCGCCATTGCGGCCTGCGAACTGGCGATCAGTCGAGCCGGTGCTACCACGATTGCAGAACTCAGTGCGGCCGGCCGACCCATGATCCTGGTCCCCTACCCGCACGCGGGGGGCCACCAGGGCCTGAACGCTCGGGCCTTGGTGGAAGCCGGCGCAGCAGTCGTGGTCGATGATCATGACTGCCAGGTGACGGGTCTGTCCGACACCCTGTTCCCCTTGTTGCGCAGCGCAGAGTCGTTATGTAGCATGGCCGAGGCCAGTCGGCGAACCGGACGTCCAGAGGCTGCCGATAAACTGGCCAAGTTGCTCCTGAGTCTGCTTTGAGCCCCAGACCCCGCTGGGATTCAAAGATCGCTGGAAGCAATGCTGCTAGCGACGCAGCGGCGGGTGATGCGACTCACCTCCCCTCGCGCTCCGCGGCGCGCATAATTGAAACGCGCCGCTCCACGTTGAAGGAACAAGTCAGTGAATCTTCCCCAATCCTTGCACTTCGTCGGCATCGGTGGCGTGGGGATGAGTGCCGTTGCCCAGGTGTGTCACGCCAAGGGCGTTCGTGTTTCTGGTTCCGATGCCCAGATGTCGGCCACGGTTCAGCGCCTTCAGTCCTTGGGGATTACGGTTCACATCGGCCACGCCGCGGAGAATGTCGGGCCTGACGCGCGCGCCTTGGTGGTCTCCACGGCGGTGTCCACGGAGAACCCAGAGGTGGCTGAAGCCCTTCGACGCGGCTTGCCGATTCACCATCGGTCTGCCGTTTTAGGGCGCTTGATGGCCGCAAAGAGCAGTGTGGCCGTCACGGGGACGCACGGCAAGACCACCACGACGGCAATGCTCTCCGCGATTTTGCTGGCTGCCGATCTGGATCCGACCGTTCTATTGGGAGGAGATCTGCCGGCACTTGGCGGTAACGCACGCCACGGGGAGGGGCCTTGGCTGGTGGCCGAGGCGGACGAAAGCGACAAGTCGCTGGTCAACCTGACGGCCAAGCTGGTGATTGTTACCAACCTCGAGGGTGATCACCTTGAACATTACAAGAACCTGGATGAGATCATTGAGGTGGTGGCCTCCTTCATTCGTGCCCTTCCGGCCGGTTCCCTGGTGGTGGGGTGTCTGGATGACGCCGGGGTTCGCGACCTGCGGGACCGAGTGAGTGTCCCATTTGTGACCTACGGAACCAGCTCGGATGCCGATTTTCCCATTAAACAGGTGAGGCTCAGTTCAGAAGGCTCCACCTTCGAGGTCGCCGGCGTTCCGTATGCCTTGAAGGTGGGCGGGCACCACAATGTCCTCAATGCCACCGCCGCCATCGTGGCCAGCCTGAAAATGGGGATTACCCCCATCCCGATGCAGCGAGCACTGGTCGCGTTTGGAGGAGTCAAGCGGCGCTTCCAGACCATTGGAACGGTGGGAGGGGTGACGGTGGTGGACGACTACGCTCACCACCCATCAGAGGTCAAAGCGACGCTCTCTGCGGCGGCCTTGCTTGGTCGTCCCATTCACGCGGTTTTCCAACCCCATCGGCACTCCAGGCTCGAGGCACTTCTCAAGGAATTCAGTGATTCGTTTGGTGGCTCGCGCAGTGTGACGATCCTGAATACCTACGGCGCCGGCGAAGCGCCTCGAAAGGTGGATGCAGGTTCCCTGACAGACCTCGTCAGGGAGGCGATGCCAGGGGTCCCGGTCGCTCATACCCCTTCCCATCAGGCCGCCGTCGAGCATCTGGCGGGCCAGGCCAATCCAGGTGACCTGGTCCTGCTGCTTGGAGCGGGGGATATTCACTTGGTCGCTCAGCCGTTGCTATCGCGCTTGGAAGACCGCTTCGATCCGGCAGCACGAACGGCTTAGGGGGCGTGAATGCTGCCAATCAAGGTTGATACCACCCCCATGACACTTCCCGCCGGCATTCGAGAAAACGTCTCCCTCTCCAGCTTCAACACCTGGCAGGTGGGCGGTTCTGCGCGTTACTTCATCGAACCCGTCGACCTCTCCACCCTTCAGGTCGCGTGCCGCTGGGCCACCGAGCATCAGGTTCCGTGGCGGGCCCTCGGGCGGGGCAGTAACGTGCTGGTTGCTGATGAGGGATTCGATGGTCTGGTGATCCGTTTGGGTGCCCATTTTTCTTCCGTGGATATCACGGATCAGGAAGGGCACGCCCTTGTGCGAGCCCAAGCGGGTGTGCCGTGCGCGCAGTTCGTCGTCTCGGTGAATCAAGCTGGTTTCGGCGGAGTCGAACCGCTGGTCGGCGTGCCAGGAAGCCTCGGCGGCGCCGTTGCGATGAACGCCAGTGCCCATGGCCTCGCGGTTTCGGACCATTTCCTGGAGGGCCTCGTTCTTGATGGCATGGGGCAGGTCCAAGGGTGGTCCAAGGAAGATTTCCAGTTCGCCTATCGTCACAGTCGTTTGCAGGATGAGCCGCTGGTTTTCCTGGAGGGCTTTTGGCTTCTGCCACCGGTGGATCGGCAGGCCGCCAGGGAGAAAATTCGTGAATTGCAGCGGTGGCGCAACGAGAAGCAGCCGACCAATTTTCCCTCGGGCGGCAGCACGTTTCGCAATCCCGGTGACGGTCTGCCGGCTGCCGGCGCTTTGATTGAAGCGATAGGTGCCAAGGGGTACCAGGTCGGCCAGGCTCAGGTGTCTGAAAAACACGCGAATTTCATTGTCAATCGCGGAGGAGCGACTGCGGATGACATCAATTCTGTCATTATCTATCTTCAAAAGGCCGTAGAAGCTCGCTACGGTGTCCATCTCGTGCCGGAGGTGGTCGGTTTGGGAATTCATGTCGGGACGCGGTGAACGCGATAGCGAGGCGACTGGCCATCGGCACAGTACCTCTTTGGGGACACCCGCAGCTCGCGAGTTCGATTGGTTATCGCGAGGCACCGAAAGCGCTGACCGAGAGTATCGACGCCGCCGCAGGACCGCGATACGTCTGCTTCGTTTCGCCCGCGTGCCGTTTGCCCTGCTGCTGGGATTCGCCATCTGGTGGTTGTGGTTCGGTGGTTTTTGGCGCTGGGACGGCCTGATGACAGTCACCGGTAATCGACTGGTGAGCAAGCAGGACATCTTCAATCGCCTCTACATCCCGCAGAATACGCCTCTATTTTTGTTGAATCCCCACTCGATTTCCCAGCAACTGTCGCGAGTGCCGGCCATTGAGAACGTGATCGTTCAGCGCTGGCTGTTTCCGCCCCGATTGGAAGTGACCATCGTCGAGCGCGAGGCCTGGGTTCGGGTGGAAGGTCCGCCAGGTGAAACATTGGCTCGCTGGGCGGATCGGGAGGGCGTGATCTTTGCTGCCCCGGTCGCCCGGATCAGTGCTCGCTTTTCGACCAGGGTTTGGCTCGATATGCAGCCTGGAGATCGAATCGGTAAGTCTCTGCATCAATTCCTGCTTGACCTGCTGGTGGCGTGGCCGGCCAAGAGCTCGGGCCGTGTCGACTTGCGGCGGGAGAAGGACGTGTATGCGGCGATTGGGGGATGGCCGGTCCGGCTCGGCAGTCCTGACCAGGCCGCGCTCAAAATCGCACTGTTCCAGGAACTGCGCCCCCTGGCGGAGACATATCGAACCCGCTTAAAATACATCAATCTTCGGTTTCCGAAGAGTCCAACCTTTGTCCTGAAGAGCGGTGACGAGGTGAAGGTGGAAAAGGAGGCTGAAGAGGCTGAAAAGCACGCGCCAGCCACCGCGACCACATCGCCTCCCCGCTGAAGCGCCTTCGCGCCATTTGGCGCGACTGGTTAGGGTGGCCCGTGAAACACTGGATTGTTCCTGTCACCCTGACGTCTCTGGCCTCCGGGCTGTTGATCGTGGCGCAGTTCAAGGCCCAGTCAGCCTTCCGTAACGACTTGCCGAGCCGGCGCGTGGAAGAGTTGGTCTTGATGCTCAAGGATGCAGAGGCTGAGAACGTCCGCTTGTCCCGCCAACTCGAGTCGCTGCGCTACCGGGTCAAACAGGCCAATGAGGCGGCACCTGTCAAGGCCGCTATTTCCAGTCGGCATCAAGCAGCTTCAGGCCAAGGCATTGAAGTTGAGATTGCCGACAGCGTGAAGCCATTGAGCCAGGGGGAAAATCCGAACATCGCGATCGTTCACAACGAAGACCTGCTGAAGATTGTCAACGAGCTGCGCGCGAGCGGGGCAGAGGCCCTTTCCATCAATGACCAGCGGTTGGTGGAGATGTCTGAAATTAGCTGTGCTGGCCCGACCATCCTGGTGAACAAATCGCGTCTGACTCCCCCGTTCATCATTCGTGCGATCGGGGACGCAGAAACCATGATGGCCGCTCTACAGCTTCGTGGAGGGGTTGTGGAATACTTGCAATTCTATGGGATCCAAGTTACCATCTCAAGGAAACCCGACATTCAAGTCCCCATGTACGTTGGCGGCTCTTCATACCGTTATGCTAGACCGCTAACCGCCAGTAAAAACCGATGACGAGTGCCGTTCTTCTTCCTCTGGTTGGCCTCGTCGTGGGGATTGGCGTGGGGGCCGTTGCGCCCGTCAGCATTCCTCATTCCTTGGCAAAGTACACGGCGGTTGCTATCCTTGCGGCCCTCGATACCGGCCTCGGGGGCGTGCGAGCGGGTCTCGAAAACAGGTTCGACCTTACCGTCTTTATCAGCGGTTTCACGTTCAATTCTCTGCTCGCTGCGGCTTTGACTTACCTCGGTGACATGCTGGGGATCGATCTCTACATCGCGGCAGTGGTGGTGTTCGGTGTGAGGCTGTTCGACAACTTGGCAATTGTGAGACGGTTGCTGGTCAATCGGTTCTGGACACACTGAAAATCGAAGGAAGGGGGATGCCGGTACTTGCCTGGGAAGAATCGAACCAGGGCGTCTCGGCTGAACGCGGTGCCTGATAGAAACGACAAACTCAATAACGTGGCCAACATCAAGGTGGTCGGCGTCGGTGGCGGCGGCTCCAACGCTGTCAATCGCATGATTGAGAACGGCCTGACCGGCGTTGAATTTTGGACCATCAACACGGACTCTCAGGCTTTGGCTTTGGCCAAGGCGGACCGCAAACTCCAGATTGGTCAGAAAGTGACCCGGGGCCTTGGCGCCGGCGGCAAGCCCGAAGTGGGCCTCAAAGCTGCTGAGGAAAGTCGGGACGATCTCCACGAAGCCCTGAGTGGGGCGGATATGGTGTTCATCACTGCAGGGATGGGCGGTGGGACCGGCACGGGTGCCGCGCCGGTCGTGGCTGCGGTGGCCCGAGAAGCCGGCGCGCTGACCGTGGGCGTGGTGACGAGACCCTTTCTGTTCGAAGGGAACCGGCGCTCGAAGCAGGCGATCGAAGGCGTCGCGGCCATCAAAGAGTGTGTCGATACGCTGATTGTGATTCCCAACGACAAGCTGCTTCAGGTGGTCGAGAAGCGGACCACGATGCAGGAGGCGTTCCAGATCGCTGATGACGTTCTCAGGCAAGCGGTTCAGGGCATCGCCGACATCATCACCATTCCTGGGCTCATCAACGTCGACTTTGCGGACGTCAAGGCCGTGATGAGCATGTCCGGTACTGCTCTGATGGGCATCGGCTCTGCCAGTGGTGAAGGGCGCGCTGTCGAGGCCGCCCGAGAGGCCATCAGCAGCCCTCTGCTCGAAGCCAGTATTCACGGCGCTTGTGGCGTTATCTTCAACGTGACGGGCGGGGCTGACATGACGCTGCACGAGGTGAACGACGCGGCGGCTGTCATCTACGAATCCGTGGATAGCGAAGCCAACATTATTTTCGGGGCGGTGCTTGACGAGCGCCTGCACGGCGAAGTTCGCATCACCGTGATCGCCACTGGGTTTGACCAGTCGAAGTCGCTCGCCGCACAGGCGGCCCCCGCAGCGGCCTCTTTCCAGTCGGCTCAGCGCTCCGTGCCCAGCATTCAGCCTCAGGCTCCCTCGTTTAACGGGGCGCGCCCGGCGGCTCCATCCGATGTCCCGGCCGCACCGGCCGGGGGGAATGGAGACGGTCCAGACATCCCGGATTTTCTCCGGCAGAGCATGCGGCGGCAATTCTGAAGGCACCGCCACCTTGGCGGTGCAGAGGACGAGATGGGCGGAAGGTTTCGTCCGCACGTTCTGAAGGAGGCGGGCTTCTCGTTCTGAGACGGGGGGCCTGCCTTTTTTTCCTGATGAAGAAAGGTGACATTCGTGGAGTCTAATGAAGGGGTCATGACCACGGCACAGCGCGATTACAAGGGGACTCTCAATCTCCCCCAGACCGCGTTCTCCATGCGCGCCAACTCGACCCAACGTGAGCCCGAAATTCAAGCGCGTTGGGAAACCTTGGGCCTGTACGCGCGGGTTCAAGAAAAGCGCAAGGCTGCCCCGACCTACATGCTCCATGATGGTCCGCCCTACCTGAGTTCTCCCAATATCCATATCGGGCACGCGTTGAATCGCACGCTCAAAGACATTGTGGTCAAGTTCAAGTCCTTACGCGGCTTTCGTGCTCCCTTCATCCCTGGTTACGATTGCCATGGGCTTCCGATCGAGCACGCGGTCCTGAAGGACGTAGAGGGTGGCCGCCACGCGATGACACCGGTGGAACTGCGCACCAAGTGTCGGTTGTTTGCGGAGAAAAATCTTGAGGGTCAGCAGGCGCGCTTCAAGCGGCTTGGTGGGCTGGCCGACTGGGCCAATCCCTATCTCACCATGGATCCGGCATTCGAAGCCAAGCAAGTTGAAGTGTTTGGCCAGATGGCCCAGCGGGGTTTCATTTACCGCGGCTTGAAGCCGGTCTACTGGTGTCCGACGTGTGAGACCGCCCTGGCAGAAGCAGAGATCGAGTACGTCGACGATTTCGTTTCCCAAAGCATTTATGTCAAGTTTCCACTCAAGGCCACCAGCCAGGCCATGGTCGGCAAGTTGTCCAATATTCCAGAACCCATCAATCTGGTGATCTGGACGACCACCCCCTGGACCTTGCCAGCCAACCTTGGCATCGCCGTTCACCCGAAGATGAAGTATGTCGTGCTGCGCACGGATCATCATGGTTATCTGATGGTGGCGCAGGAGCGCCAGGGTGAGTTTTTGGCGGAGACTGGTACGACCGGTGAGGTCGTGGTGGAGTTTGTGGGCGCAGAACTGGAGATGTTGCAAGCGCAACACCCGTTTTTGCCTCGGACGAGTCTGGTCGTGCTGGGTGAACACGTCACGGCCGAAACGGGTACAGGCTTGGTGCATACGGCTCCAGGCCACGGTCTCGAAGATTTTGAGGTGGGGCGCAAGTATCAGCTTCCCGTCTTCGCACCGGTCAATGCGCAGGGGGTTTTCACGGAAGAAGCCGGCTCCCTGGTAACGGGCCTGCGTTATTCGAAGGCGAATCCGATCATCATCAAGCGGTTGGCGGACACCGGGTTCCTAGTCCACGAAGGCACCTTGCAACACGCCTATGCGCATTGCTGGCGCTGTCACAAGCCCGTGATCTACCGCGGAACGGAGCAATGGTTCGCCTCGGTCGATGGTTTCAGGCAAGCGGCCATTGAGGCCATCCGAGGTGTGCAGTGGATTCCTGGCAGTGGGGAGCGCCGCATCGAGAACATGGTGGCCAATCGTTCTGATTGGTGTATCAGCCGGCAACGCACTTGGGGCGTGCCCATTCCCATTTTTTATTGTACTCAGGACAACGAGCCCTTGCTGAACGCCGAGTCGATCGCGGCGGTGGGGGCGTGTTTTGCTCGCGAGGGTTCCGACGCCTGGTGGCGCAAGGAGGCCAGTGAACTGTTGCCCGATCACCTCGCGTGCTCGCGCTGCGGTGGCAAAGAGTTCCGTAAAGAGCAGGACATCATGGACGTCTGGTTCGACTCCGGTAGCAGCCACGCGGCGGTGCTCGAGACCCGCGAAGGGCTCTCCTGGCCGGCCGACCTGTATCTTGAAGGGACCGATCAGTATCGGGGCTGGTTCCAGTCCTCCCTGCTCACGGCCGTCTCGACGCGGGCGCAAGCGCCCTATCGAACGGTCATCACACACGGCTTCGTGCTCGACGAACAGGGCCGAAAAATGTCCAAGTCGCTGGGCAACGTGGTGGAGCCCAGTAAGGTCATTGAGCAGTATGGAGCAGACGTGCTGCGCCTGTGGGTTGCTTCCGTCGACTACACCAACGACGTTCGGATCTCGGACAACATCCTCAAACAGATGGCCGATATCTACCGCAAAATTCGCAACACAGCCCGTTTTATGCTCAGCAACCTGAATGACTTCGACCGCGCTCGGGATGCCGTTCCTTTCCAAGAAATGCCCGAGATTGATCGCTACGCGTTGCATCGCCTTGCCGAAGTCACCCAGGAGCTGACCGACGCCCTGGAGGCGTTTGAATTTTTCCGTTTTTACCAGGTGATTCAAAACTATTGCGTGGTCGACCTTTCGAGCTTTTACTTTGACATTCGCAAGGATGCTCTTTATACCGACGCGGCGGATGGTGCCACTCGGCGTGCGACCCAGACCGTGCTGGACCAGGTGTTGTCGGCTTTGTGTGTGCTGATTGCGCCGGTGCTCTCACATCTCGCGGAGGATATCTGGGCCCATCTACCTGACGCGTTGAAACCCGAACCAGAGAGTGTCTTCCTGGCGGATTGGCCGGCTCCCAACGCATCCTGGCTGGATGCTGAATTGGCCGTGAAATGGGCCCAGGTGGCGGAATGGCGGGAGATCGCGTTGAAGGCTCTGGAGCAGGCTCGACAAGCCAAGATGATCGGATCAGCCCTCGAGGCGTGTGTCGTGCTTCAGCCTCTCAGCCAAGACATGGCTGCACACTTGAACACCCTGCCGACCGACGTACTGGCTCAAATCCTTCTCGTCTCGGAGGTCCGGCTGGATTCCACGGGAGTGAGTGACACCGCAGAGCCAGGAGATTCCCTGCGCGTTTCCATCGCCCCGGCGGAGGGACACAAGTGTCAACGTTGTTGGGTATACTCGCCTTCGGTCGGCCAGGACGCAGAGCACGACACGCTGTGCCGGCGTTGCGTCGAGGTGGTTACGCTCTGATGCCGCGCGCGCCCAGACC
Organism: Candidatus Sericytochromatia bacterium; assembly: GCA_035285325.1. Classification (NCBI taxonomy): domain Bacteria; kingdom Bacillati; class Candidatus Sericytochromatia; species Candidatus Sericytochromatia bacterium. The sequence continues at coordinate 20,915 of JAYKJB010000132.1, read as the reverse complement.
AGAGCGCGAGGGGGTGCCTCCGCCCCAGACCGATGGACTCAGCTGGCGCTTCAATTCGCACCTCCCGGGAGGTGGGCAGCCGGGGCCGCTAAGCGAACCCGCGGATGAATGGCCAGCGGGGCGTGAGGCGGACGAATGGCTGTCCCAGGGCGAACGTCACATGCGGGCTGGCGCCTTGGAGGACGCGCTCGAAGCGTATTTCAGGGTCCTGGAGTTGGAGCCGGAGCATCCGACGGCCCGCTTCAACATGGCCATCATTCATCTGGAACGGGGCCAGCTGGCCGATGCCATCACCCTGTTGAAGGGGGTCATCGTGGCCCAGCCTACCGATCCTGAGGCCCTGTCGGCTCTCGGTTGGGCCCAATTATGGAATGGTGAAGCGGCGGCCGCCATCAAGACCTTCCGGCGGGCGCAATTGAATGCCCCCCGCCATCCGGGGGCGTTGGTCGGCTTGGGTTGGGCTCATATGGCGGAAGATCCGCCCGCCTTGGGTCGAGCCGCAGACGCCCTGGCGCGTGCCATCGCGGCCGGCGCGCAGGATCCCGAGGCTTACTTCGGTTTGGCTACGGTTTGTGAGATGCGGGGTGATCCAGCGCAGGCCGCTCCGCTGCTCGAAGACGCCCTGAGGCTGTGGCCGGACGACCCGCGCTCCCATGAAAGCCTCGCCCGCATTCAGGAACAATTGGGGCAGTGGGAGGCGGCCGCCTATCACCTGATGCAACTCACCCACAAGCGCCCTACGATGACGGACCTCGACCATCGACTCGCCAGGCTGTATGCCCAGCACGGGGCTCATGATCGGGCGGCGGTCTACTGGCGAAAAATCTTGCGCCGCGACCCTGCAGACGGCGAAGCGGCGGCTGCGCTTGGAGAGGCCCTGCTGGAGTCTGCGGACGCGGAAGAAGCACAGGTGATTTTTTCCCGTCTGAACGACGCCCAACCGGGTGACCCCAACTGGTTGAGTGCGCTCGGGAGGGCTCATTTTCTGGCCGGGCGCTGGACCGAGGCGGCTGAGGCATTCAATCAAGCAGCGCGTCGATCACCACGCGATCCCGAGCTTCCGTGCAGCCTGGGCCACGCGTACCTTGAGGCGCGTGAATACGACCAGGCCCTGTGGGCCTATCAGAAGGCGCTGCGAATTGACCCGCGCTTGACGGACGCCAGGGTGGGATTGGGCTGGGTTTGTTTTCATCAAGGTCGTCTGGAAACCGCGAGAGAAACCTTCGAACTCGCCGTCCGACAGGACCCTCACAGTCCAGGCGCCCTGGACGGCCTTGCCTCCACGCTGTGGAAGCTTGGGCGGGGAGCCGAGGCCGTGGAACTGCTGACCCAGGCCCATTTTTCCGGCGATGCCAAAACCGCTCTGGATCGGAAATTGGGTATGATCCAAGCGACGATGGAGGGCCGCGACGCTCCGGTCAAGAGCCAACCGCCCCCTCCGAAGGCAGAGGGGCGGCCGGTCGCCAACGAAAGAGGAGTGGCGTGGAAGAAATCGAATGTTTGATTTCGCCGGATGGCAAGGTCACGCTTCACGTGCAAGGTGTCCTTGGTGAGGCTTGTCTGGACCTCACCCGGGCGCTGGAGCAGGGACTGGGGCTGATCGAATCCAGGGAGCTCAAGCCTGAAGCGTATCTGAACCAGTCAGAGGTTCAGCCCAACTGGAACGCTCAGGGGCGCTGGGAGAGCGGGCGATGATGCAAGTCGAAATTCGTCATAAGACCACCGATGCAGTTCTTTACCGCGGCTCGCACGCAGACGGAAATCTACGGGACGTTCTCGAGGCCGCCGTGCAGGCCGGAGCTGACCTCACCAATGCTCAGCTTGCCGAGGCAGACCTCGCCGGCGCGCAGCTCGCCGGAAGTCGACTGGCCGGGGCTGACCTGTGTGGGGTCAACCTGGCTGGCGCGGACCTGACAGGGGCCCACTTGGTGGGGGCAGACCTCTCAGAGGCCAACCTGGCCGGTACTCTCCTCCGGAGTGCCAACCTGGAGGCCACGGACCTGTCAGAGGCCAATTTGGCCGGTGCTGACCTCGAGGATGCCTGTCTCCACGCGGCTGACTGTTCCGAATCCAATCTGGCGGGTGCCTCCGCGCGCGGCGCAAACCTCAAACTGGCGGACCTCTCCGAGGCCAACCTGGCAGGGGTGGATTTTGATGGCGCGGTCCTGACCTCTGCCGACTTTGATGGGGCGAACATCCGCAGCGCTCGCTTCCACGGCGCCATCGATCCACCCCAGTGAGCAGCTGTGAGTCACCTGTCTTGGATGGCGGCCTGACAAGTAGCGACCCTTGTTTCCCGGGAGGCTGACGTGACGAAGCTGCTGGCGTTCTCGACCTGCCTCGCCTGCCTGGCAACCAGCTGGGTCGCGGTCACTCCTGAGGTCCGAGCCAGCACCCAACCTGCCGCGGATTGGGGCACAGCCTCCCGGCTGGGCTTGGCCGGCGGGCAGTCTGTCGGGCTGAGCTACGATGTTCCCGTGGCGCCCCACCTGACCCTGGGGGCCGGAATCGGAAGCCGCGCCTTTGTCGGTGCACGCGTGGAGGTGCGCACCCTGCTGCGCCTGGCCGGGAATCCGGTCGACGCCCCCTACCACCTGGCCTTGGTGGGAGGTCTGCAGGCGGCTGGACCGGCGTTCGGGAACCTTGAGAGTGTTGCCCCCATGGTCGGGCTGGCCAGCGCCTTCCACTTCGGCCTGCATTGGAGCGTACGTTTCAACCTGGCAGGTGCTTACACCGCCCTCGAGCCCTGGCGTGCGTCTGGAATTGAGGTGGCCTATCGGCATCGGCCAGGCCTTGAGTGGACCTTTGGCTTGAATGGGCGAGGAGACGTGCTGGGCCTGAAGGTGCTGCTCTGATTTTCCTGGAGACTCAAGCCACCACAGGGCCGCTTCCCGAAACCCGGGCCTCGCGGGCCTGCCGAGCAAAATCGATAAACCGTTCGAAAATTCGCAGAAACTCGGGGTAGGAGCCGGCCAGATTTTCCGGATGCCACTGAACGGCCATGCGACATGGATGGTCCACGGCCTCCACGCCCTCCACCAGGCCATCCGGGCTCCAAGCCGAAGCACGCAACCCCGGAGCGAGATCCTTGATGCCCTGATGGTGAAGGGAATTCACCGCGATGACCTTGGGCAAGATCTGACCCAGATAGCTCTCAGGGTCGACTCGCACGGGATGAACCGCCTTGTATCGGTGGTCACGCTGAGAATGATGGACCGGGCTGGGACGCTGACTGGGCAGGTCTTGCCACAACGATCCTCCCAGGGCCACGTTCAACAATTGCAGGCCGCGACAGACCCCCAGGACTGGCAGGGAGGTTTTGTGCCAGACGTGCGCAAAGAGGGCCAACTCAAAGGAATCGCGTTCCAGATCGAGGTCGCCCAGCAAGGGATGAGCCGCCTCGTCATACTCCTTTGGGTTGATGTCGACCCCACCGGAGAACAGGATGCCGTCCAGGGACTCTACCAAAGAGGGGATCATGGCATCCCCGACCGGGGGAATAAATACCGGGATGGCGCCGGCTGAGATGAGGGCCTTGCAATAATCCTGCGAGATCAAGTAGAGCGGCGGCCTGACGCCAAAGCCACCAAAATCGCCGCTGGCGGCGCTGCTCGACATGCCCTCGCTGTTACCGGTGAGTCCGATGAAGACGGCCAAGTTCCCCTACCCTTTGCTGATCCGCGCCCGCCACTTCAAGCGGAGGCCGCCTGGACTGTTATACCCCATCCCCGCGTCCGCAGGGAAGCGACAAAACCCCCATTGCTCCAAGGCCTGCGGCACATTTCACCAGGCAAACATCGTGGCTTCGGGCGGTAACACGCTGGGGGAGATGCGACATTCGCAGTATGATCGTGGGGCAGAGGAGAAAACCAGTGACTGACCCCGCTCAGCGTTCCGCCGAACACCAGCGTCTCCGCGCGAGCATCGAAGCCTCGGAGCGGGCTGCCATGGCCAAGTTTCGTCAGATCATCGACGAGACCACCTTTGACCTGGACCCCATCTGTGTGTACGTCATTATGGACAAGTTGCGCGGCACCCGGAACACCGCCGGCATTCCGGAGAAAGCCTATAAGCGCGCTGAACAGATGTTGCGCGTTCTGGGGCTGTCCAAGTACTGGGGCGACTGATCAGCGCTTGAGCTTGGGGTCCAGTGCATCTCGCAGACCATCGCCCACGTAATTGACACTGACAATCGTCAGGAAGATCAGCAGGCCCGGATACACGGCCAGCCAGGGCGTATCGATCATGTATTGCTGCGCATTGGTGAGCATGTTGCCCCAGGTCGGCACGGGAGGCTGGATGCCGAAACCCAAAAAGGAGAGGGCAGACTCCATCATGATGGCATCCGCGACGCCAAGGGTAGCGGCCACAAAGATCGGGGCCATCGCATTGGGTAGCATATGTCGCACGATGATGCGCCCGTCCTGCATGCCCTGAGCGTGAGCCGCCTCAATGAATTCCTGCTCGCGCAGGGTCAAAAACTCGCCACGCACGAGGCGAGAGACCGTCATCCAGCCCGTCATTCCCAAGATGAAAATGATGATGCCGATCTGGCCCCCAGGGAAATTCATCGATTTGAGGAAAGTCGACAGCACCATCATCAGCATGAGCACCGGGACTGCCAGCATCACATCGGCCGTCCGCATCACGAGGCCGTCCATCCATTTGCCGTAGTAACCAGCCAACGCCCCCAGGGCCGAGCCCACCACCACACCAAACAAGGCCGCTGCCAGACCGACGGTCAGCGACGTGCGTCCCGCGATCAACAAACGAACCAGCGTGTCTTGGCCCAGTTCATCCGTGCCCAGCGGGTGGGCCCAGGAAAACGCTTCCTTGGCGTGATCCAGGTCCAGGTCGTCAAAACCATAAGGCAAGAGCCAGGGCCCCCCCCAGCAAGCCAGCACCAGGCTCACCAGCGCAATGAGGCCCGCCAGTGCCAGCTTGTGCTTGCGAAAACGGCGCCAGACGCCTGCCCAGTAGGCCTCGGTCGGGGCCACGTCCGCGGGCGATTGGGAAGCATCGGCGGAATGCAAGGCCAAAATTCCTCTCAGTTGAAGCGAATGCGCGGGTCGAGCGAGGCGTAGAGGATGTCGGCCAGCAGATTGCTGACGACGACCAGCACCGCTGAGATGAACATGATCGCCATCACGACAGGATAATCAGACTTGTTGAGGGAATCGATGAACAATCGCCCAATTCCCGGCCAGGCAAAGATTTGCTCCGTGATCAATGCTCCGGCGAACAGGCTCGGAATGGCCAGTGCGACCAGGGTCACGACGGGAATCAGGGCATTGCGCAAGGCATGTTTGGAGATGACCGTCCACTCGCTGAGCCCTTTGGCCCTGGCCATACGCACGTAGTCCATCCGAATCACCTCCAGCATGCTTGAACGTGCATAGCGCGACCAGGAGGCGATGCTGACGATGCTCAGCACGGCGACTGGCAACACCATATGGCTGGCCAAATCCGCCAAGCCAGCCAAATCCAAGCTTCGGAAGAGGTCCAGGAGTGTTCCCTCCCGCTCTGCCCCGAACATCCCGGCTGCGGGCAACCAGTGGCCGGTGGTCCACACCTGGCCGAACACGTGAAAGGTGTAGTCGTTGGCCGCGAATCCCATCATCAGGAGGATGCCAAACCAGAACGTCGGCATTGAATAGCCGAAGAAAGCGAAGGTGGTGACGGCATAGTCGAACCAGGAGTATTGTCGAATGGCGGAAATGACCCCGAATACCACGCCGATGGCCACGCTGAAAATCAATGAGGCCCCCATCAGCAAGACCGTGTTGGGCAGACGCTCCAATAACATGTCAGCCACCGAGCGACCCGTGAACAGAGAGACGCCCAGGTTGCCTTGAAGGAATGCTGCAAGCCACTTGAAGTACGCCAGGTAGATCGGGTCGTTGAGGCCCATTTGTTCGCGAATTCGGGCCAGGTCCTCCGCCCGAACGTGCGGGTTCTGCCCGTACACAGCTTCTGGCCCACCCGGCGCCAACCGCATCAAGAAGTAGAGAATCAGAGATACCCCGACCAGCAAGGGCAGGGAGACCAGCAGGCGACGAGCGACGTAACGACCCACGAATCAGTTCTCCGGGGTGCGAGGGGCAGACAGGGCCTGCGCAAGCGGGACCACTTCCCACTCATAGCAATTCCACAAGTTGCCACTGCTGGAGGGATTGGGCTTGAAATGGCGAAGCCGCACGTTGACCGGGTCTAGCTGGGACCAGTAGAGGAGGGGGATCATCGGCACCTGATCGGCCAGGATTTCAGCCGTTCGATGGTACACCTTGATCCGGTCGCTCCGGCGGATGGACTTGGTCCCAGCCTCGAGCAAATGGTCCATTTCAGGATGGCGGAATTGCACGTGATTCTGGCCTGCCGGCGGAATCTGGCTGGAGTGCCAGAGGGCGAAGTTGTCGGGGTCCGGGCCAGCCGACCAGGCCGAAAGCGAAAGATCGTACTTGAATCCTTTGAGAATACCGGTTGGCGCCGGCCCGAAAAGGATCGGCCCCGGGTAATTGTCGATCTGAAGTTCGACGCCAACCTTCTTGAAGTAGTACTTCAAGACCAGCTCCGTCAGCTCTCGGGTTTTGCGTCCCGCCGTCGAGGAAATGCGGATCGCCATACGCTCGCCCCCACGGGTCCGGATGCCATCCAGACCTGGAGTCCAGCCGGCTTCATCCAGCAACTTGCGCGCTTGGTCCAGGTCATAGGGGTAGCGGTCTTCGATGGCCTTGTTATAGGCCCAAGAAAGGGGGGCCAGGTCGGAGTGGGCCACCGCATACAGGCCCTGGTAGATTTTCTCCGAAATCTGCCGCTTGTCGATGGCGTGGGCGATCGCCCGTCGCACCCGAATGTCCTGGAACATCGGTTTACCGAGGTTGAAGTCGATGTGCTCCCAGGTCAAAGAAGCCAGCGGCTTGATGCTGACGTGTTTGAGTTTCTGCAGCGCCTGAAACTGATTGATGCTGGCGCTCTGATAGAGATCGATTTCACCTGACTTCAACAGGGTAAATGCCGCATTCTCATCTGGAACGATGCGCATCTTGAGGCCATCGACCTTGGGACGCCCGCGCCAGTAATCATCGAAGGCCACCATGGAGATGTGGTCGCCATCGACCCATTCCTTGAACTTGAAGGGGCCGGTACCGATGGGCTTGCGGTTGAACGGCGCCTTGTTAATGGAATCGCCCTTCGGGTCCAGCAAGTATGGTTCGAGCACATGCCGCGGAAGAATCGCACCTCCCCCGCTGAAGAGCAATTCGTGCGGCGCATAGATCTGCTTGAAGTGAAAGCGAATGCGATGGTCATCCAAAATTTCAGCCCGCTCGATCTTGTCGAAGCCATCGCGACTGGTCACCCGCGTCTTCGGATGCATGATGACATCCCATGTGAACTTGACGTCCTTGGCGGTGAAGGGCTTTCCATCGTGCCACTTCACGCCTTTGCGAAGCTTCCAGGTGACGGTCATCCGGCCCCCGTTCACCACCACTCCACCGTTCTCCGGGGTGGGGATTTCGGTGGCCAGCACGGGAACCACCCGCAGCTGGTCATCCACCGTGACCAGGCCTTCCTGGATCGGGCGCAGGGCATCCGAAGTGGCCACCATGTCCGAGAGCAGACCATTGAGCGCATCGGGTTCTTGCTGCTGATGAAAGACCACGATGGCGCCGTTATCGACGATCTTGGTCTCGGCTGAGCAAGCCGTCAGAAGCGAGCCCAGCAGGGCCAGCCTCACGCCAAAGCAGGCCCCCTGGCGGGCGAAGCGGAGAAGGGGTTGAGAAGAGGTCGGCATGCCGGCTTTCAAGAATCCAGAGTGGGTGTGGCCGCCTGAGGTACCGTGGCTGTCACGGCCGGGGACACCTCAGGGTCGTAGAGGTGACAGGCCACCAGATGGCGGTTGCCGAGGTCACGAGCCACTGGCACGCGACTCCGGCAAGCGTCCATCGCGTGGGGGCAGCGCGTGTGGAAGACGCAGCCGCTCGGCGGGTTGGTGGGGCTGGGGATGTCCCCCTGCAAAATGACCCGCTGCTTGACCCGCTCCCGCATGGCCGCGGGATCGGGCACGGGCACCGCCGAAAGCAACGCCTGAGTGTAAGGATGCTTCGGGTTGGCGTACAGCTCGTCCGAATTGGCCAACTCCATCATCGAGCCGAGGTACATGACCGCGACGCGATCGCTGATGTGCTGCACGGTGCTGAGGTTGTGCGCGATGAACAGATACGTCAGCCCGAACTCAGCTTGCAGATCATCAAGCAGATTCAGCACCTGCGCCTGAACGGAAACGTCGAGCGCCGAGACCGGCTCGTCGGCGACCACAAACTTCGGATTGATGGCCAAGGCGCGCGCAATCCCGATGCGTTGACGCTGCCCCCCACTGAATTCGTGGGGGTAGCGGTCCGCATAGGTCGGGTTCAGCCCCACGCGGTCAAGCAGCTCTCGGATGCGCTTGTGCAGGGCATCTCCGCGCACGATCCCGTGTACTCGCAGCGGTTCAGCGATGGAATCCCCCACCGTCATGCGCGGATCGAGCGAGGCATAGGGATTCTGGAACACGATCTGCATATCGCGCCGAAGTTCCCGCATCTCCTTGGGTGACAAGGAGAGCACATCCCGGCCCTGATAACGCACGGCGCCTGAAGTGGGTTCGAGCAGACGAAGGATCAGGCGCCCCGTGGTGGACTTGCCACAGCCGGATTCGCCCACCAGTCCAAGGGTTTCACCCTGCTTGATATCGAACGAGAGGCCATTGACTGCCTTGACGGCCCCGACCTGACGCTGAAACAACACGCCCCGCGTGATGGGGAAGTGCTTGACCAGGTCCCGGACCTCGATGAGGGTGTCAGACACTTACTTGGCCTCCTTGGCGAGCGCGCTCGCTTCCTTCGTGAGCCAGCAACGGACCAGGTGACCAGAATCGGTCGTTTCGAGGCGAGGCGATTCGGCGCATTTGGCCCAGGCCTGCGGGCAACGGGGCGAGAACGAGCAGCCGGCGGGCAGTTTGGACAGGCTTGGGGGCTGACCCTCGATGGGCGTCAGGCGTTCCTGACGAACCCCAAGCTGCGGAATCGACTTCATCAGTCCCTGGGTGTAGGGGTGCTGGGGATTCTGGAAGATGGTGTTGACGTCGGTGTACTCGACGACCTTGCCCGCGTACATCACAGCCACCGTGTCGCAGAGTTCCGCCACGACTCCGAGGTCGTGCGTGATCATGATGACGGCCGCGTTGTTGCGGTCTCGGATGTCCCGCATCAGGTCGAGAATCTGGGCCTGGATGGTCACGTCCAACGCAGTGGTGGGTTCGTCGGCGATCAAGAGGTCCGGCTCACAGGAGAGCGCCATCGCAATCACGACTCGCTGGCGCATGCCCCCGGAAAATTGATGTGGATAGTCATCAATGCGGGTGTCGGCACTCGGAATGCCCACCCGCTCCAGCATTTCGATGGCCTTCTTGCGGGCGTCTGCCTTGGACAGGCCCTGATGCAAGATGATCGCCTCCATAATCTGATCACCGACCGTCAGGACGGGATTCAACGAGGTCATCGGGTCCTGAGAGATCAGTGCAATCCGGTTGCCTCGGATCCGCCGCATCTCAGGCTCAGAGAGCTTCAACAGGTCCTGTCCGTTGAACAAGATTTGCCCGTCGACAATCCGGCCTTGCGGCTGAGCGACCAGGCGCATGATGGAGAGGGAGGTGATGCTTTTTCCGCATCCAGATTCCCCCACAATCCCCAGGATGCCCCCGCGCGGAATTTCAAAGTCCACGCCATCCACGGCCTTGACCACCCCTTCGTCCGTGAAGAAATGGGTTTTGAGGCCTGAAACTTTCAGCAGCGGTTCCGCCACGCGCGGGTCCTCTCGAGGCAAGCCCGAAAACCGGGCGCAATCGCCCAACCTGGGCGCGAAATACCGGGGCATTATACCCCACGCCTTCTTTTCAATCTATCCGGCCCGCAACGGCCTGCGCTCCCCTGCGAAAGCGACCTTCCAACCGCCAGGAAAGAGGCGAAAAGACCCTTCCGAGCGGGTAGAAAGTAAGGGTGAAGCGCTTGCTCGCCGTTTGCTTGTTCGGTACCACGTTGGCATGTCCAGCGACCTCGGCGTTCGCCTCCCCGGCCAGCCCGTCCCGCTCGGGTCCTCCTTTGGTGTTGCAGACGCCTCCTCAGGCCCCCACCGGCTCCCTCTGGGTCGACGCCTCGCTGGTAGGTCTCACGGCGATGCTGGGATGGCGCCTGGTGGGCCTGCTCTCGCCCTGGTTGGGGCAAGGGGCGCAGGCCTCTGATGGCCTGGCGGCCGGCGCGGCGGTGGCGCTGGTCTGGGGACTGCCGACGGTCGGCCTGGTGACCTATCGCGATAGCCCCTTGGCGCTGGACCTGCTGGCCGTCTCCGGGGCGGGGGCCCTCTTGGGAATCGGGGGCGGGCTGCTGCTCACGCGGGGCCTATCTCTCACGGGCCTGTCAGACCCCACGGCCCAGGCGGTCGCCATGGGGGTCGGCCAGGGGCTCGGCACCGCAGTGGCCTTCCACACCTATCGGGAGGCACGACCGGGGCTCACGGGGCTGGACCGACTGCCCGCGAAGCGTCGGGACGACCCCATTGACGATTGGAAGTTCTGGCGAGAGAGGCGCAATCCCTGATGCATCACACCGTGATTCGGGCCCTGTGGGCCGCTGCCCTGCTGGCTGGATGGGCCCGCCCGGCGGACGCGCTGGTGGCCGTCGAAGACCATCTGCCGGAGTTTCTGGTGGCCGTGGGCAGTGGGCCCCGGCACGCGATGGCCGCCTATGAAGCGGCCCAGGCCCGCGCGCTCGATCCACTGTTCTACCGCGACCGCTCCCCCGAACAGAAGTTGCTGTTCGTGCGCCAGAGCAACGGCCTGGAGGTCCCGACCCGTGCCCTGGGCCAGTTTGCCCTGCGCTGGCGCTCCGACCTCGAAAGCGTCGCTCGTCGGCTGGAACCCATTTCGGGCACTTCCGGCCTGAAAGTCAGCATGTGGTATTGCCTTGACCCGCGTCCCTGGGTTTACGTGCCTGGCGAGAACGGCGCCGTGTTGGCGCTCAATGCGCGGCACCTGCTGCCGTACCACCCCACTCGGACGAAAATGGCCTTCGCCAAGGCGTTTCTTGACGCGATGGCCTCCCAGGGGCCGGAGGAGACGGCTGAGGCACTGACGCTTTCTCGGCGCCTCCAGCTGGAGGGTCTGAAATTGGCCATGGCGGAGCGAGCGGTGCCAGGACGACCCTGGAACGAATACCTTGACACCCCTCCGAGCCATTTCTCAGGCTGGCATCACGCCTCGCGCGCGATGGCGCACAGCCTGCTGCAGGCCCTGGATAGTCCGGAGTCCGCGATCCATACCCAGCGGTTTTTCGGTTCGGGATTCGGCACGCCTTGGCCCCCAGGGGCTGGTCGCTATCTGGCCTTCGTGATGGCCGCCAGTGCGACGCGCAGCTATCCCCCGGCCGAACTGGCCCGAATGCCCAGCCGCGACTACATGTTTCTGGTGCGGCCGGTCCTCGAGGACATGGCCGACCACCCGCCCATCGGTTACGCCCACTGAGGCTGGCGTTTGGGCTCCCGGCGCCTCAGGCGGAGACAGCCTCCCGAGCGCGGTTCACAGGGGGGTGTCAGCACTGTGGGGGGGCTGTCGAACCCAGCGTTTTGAGCCTGGCCACCTGTTCGGCTGACAGCGGGCGCGCCCCACCCAGTTGCTCGGCAAACAGGGCGACCTCGCAGAGGTGCTCCAACTTTTCCATTTTGTAATACGCGTCCCAGGCATCAAGGCCCAGACACACCGCGCCGTGCCAGGCCATCATGACCACATCGTGGCCCCGCAAGGCCGGCCCCAGCACGGCGGGAACCTCCTCGGTGGTCGGCGTGGTGTAGGGCAGGGTCGGGATCTCGCCGCCGAGGCTCACCACCACCTCCGGCAACAGCTGTCCCGGGATCGGCCGTCCGGCCACCGTAAAGGCGATCGCCCGCGGAGGATGCCCGTGTACCACGGCCCTCACCTCGGGCCGTGCCGCGTAAGCGGCCACGTGCATGGCCATCTCGGAACTGGGTTGGCCCGCCCCCTGAAGGCGTCGCCCGAAGAGGTCCGTCACGATCAGCGCGTCCGGCGACAGCTGGCCCTTGGCCACGCCCGACGGCGTGACGAGTAACCGGTCACCACAGCGTACGCTCACGTTTCCATCCGTGGCGGCCAGGAAACCTTTTTGATACATCGCGGCGCATACCGCCACAATGTCGCGTCGGGCCTGCCATTCGGTCATTTCAGGCCCACCTCCTCGTTCACGGCATCCACGATGCCGGCGATCGCCGCGTGAATCGGGAGCTCCCCAAGGTCGAGCAACATGCGCGCGCTACCCCCCTCGCGCGCCACCAGCACCAGGTCGCCTTCTCCTGCCTGCATGTGGGCCACGGCATAGAACGGAGAGCCCTGCGGCCGTAAATCAGGGGATAGCGGTTGGACCTGCACGATGCGCTGCCCGTGATAGGCGGGGTGCTTCTGGGTCGCCACCAGCGTGCCAGTCACGCGGGCCAACATCATGGCGTCACCTCCCGAGGCACCGTGAGATCATCCACGATACCAACCACCGCCACATCCACGGCGGCATAGGGGTCTGGTAAGGCAAAGGCGGCCTCCTTGCCCAGCACACAAAAGGCCCGCTCGCCGACCCCGACGCCCACCGTATCGACCGCCACGAGAGGCTCCCCACTGGGCTCGAAGGCCGGGTTGAGGGGTTGCACGATCATGAGCTTGATGCCCCGCAAAGCGGGTGCTTTTTGCGAGGCCACCAGGGTGCCGATCACCTGCGCGACAAACATGCCAGAGCCCTTTCAGTGCCGGGGAGGTTGCAGCCAGGAGAGGAACTCTCCGTGCGGATTGGGAATCACGATCCGGCGCACCCGGGTCCCGCCCGGAACAGCCAGCTGATCGGCAGCCTCCAAAGCCGCCTCGACGTCGCTCTGACTGCCCGTGAGCGTGAAAAAAGCCTTGCCTCCGATCCCACGCGCGATCCGCAGGGTCAGCAAGCGAATATCTGCCGCCTTGAGGGCCGCGTCGGCACAGGCGATCGCCGAGGCGACGGTGAACAGTTCATACACGCCCACGGCATCCAGCGAAGCCTCGAGCGTTTCCCCGGCCAAGGCGGCCGGCACTTGCGCATGCACGTGGGGCAGAAAGAGCGTGTCGATCACCTCCCCGGCCCCGCAGGCCAAGGCCGCTTCATGGCTCTCGCGCACGCTGGCCACATCGCCGGAGAACAGCAACAGGAACTTGCCGGGACTGACGGCATCGGCTTCCAGCAAGTGCACTGGGGCCTTCTTGATCACCAGGTCAGCGAGAAAATAGCCCTGTGCGATGCTGGCCAACTCCAGCAGGGCGATCGCCGGATGGGCCGGGTCTGGTGGGCGCATCAGACGATCCGGAAGGCGTCGGTGAGTACACACCGACGCTCCTTGGTGAAGTGGCGGGCCGAGGTGCAGCCCTCGCCGGTGGGGCCGGCGATGGTCCAGGCCGTGGGGGCATCGCTGCCCGCTCCGAGTCCAGCCAGGGAGGGACCGTTTTTGACGAAGATGGCCGTGTTGATGAGCCGGGCCATCTTGCTGAGCGCGTCGATGTTGCGCGAATGCATGCAGGCGGTGTGGCCACGACCGCCCTCCAACTCGATCGCCAGGTCGATCGCCTCGTCCACATCCCGCACCCGCGTGATGGGAAAAACGGGCATCAGTTGCTCTGTCCAGAGCAGGGGGTGGTTGCGATTGACCTCGACGATCGCCAGGCGACAGCGCTCCGGGTCGACCGTGACCCCGATCGCCGCCAAAATTTCACTGGCGTTCTTGCCCACGCACTGCTTGTTCACGACGGCTTCCTTGCCAGGCCCATGGTCCTGACTGAAGATGTGCGCAAACAGCTTGTCGTGCAGGTGGGGCGGTACCTCGTAGGCCCCGCAGCGCTTCAGCTCGTCTTTCAACTTATCGGCCACCGCCGCCACCACCACGCATTCCTTCTCCAGGGTGCAAATGACGTTGTTGTCGAAGCTCGCGCCCTTGTAGATGGCTCGCGCGGCCCGTTCGAGGTCGGCCGTTTCATCCACCACCACGGGCGGATTGCCGGGGCCTCCGGCGATCACCTTCTTGCGACTTTGCAGGGCCGCCTTGACCACGTGCGGCCCCCCCGTGACCACCAGGAGGTCTACCCCGCGCGCGGTCATGAGTTGGTTGGCCGTTTCGATTGTGGGTGTGGCCACCGCGGTGATGAGGTGGGCGGGGCCTCCAGCCTCGATGATGGCCTGATTGATCAGGCGCGCCGCCCAGTTCGACACCTCCCGGGCCGTCGGGTGCGCATTGAAGATGGCGCCGTTTCCGGCTGATACGAAGCTAATGGCGTTGTTGAACACCGTATCGGCTGGGTTGGTGGTGGGCGTGATTGCGCCGATCACGCCGTAGGGCGCCAGTTCGATCAGCACCAACCCGTGATCGCCGGACCAGACCCGACGACGGCTGTCCAGGTCCTCAGGGCCCGGCGTCTTGTCGAGCACCAGGCGCAATTTCTCCAGTTTGTCGTCGAATCGACCGAGCCCTGTCTCCTCCACCGCTCGTTTCGAGAGCGCTTCCGCATGGCGGTGTCCCACGGCCCGGATCGCGGCCACCACACGATGTCGATCTTCCAGCCCGGCCTTGGCCCACTCGGCCTGCGCCTGCCGGGTCGCACGGACGGCGCATTCCACCTCACCAAACAGGTTTTCCTGGGCCTTCGCAGTCGCTTGCACGACTCCAGCAGCACCTGAGGTTCCCGCGGGACGAGGCAGGCTACCGTCGGCCTGCAGGCGTTGCACCACCTGGGAGACCAGGTCTCGCACCTGAGCTTCGTTCACGTGTGTCATGCGAGCCTTCCTCGCGCGCGGGCGTCAGGTCAAACGCCCGGCGCGCTCATTCTTCAGCGACGGAGACGGGCGCGTCCTTCTGATAATGAACCACCCCGTCGACCTCCCACATGTCCACGATGGCCATGATGGTGCAATCGACGGGACGATTCTCGGTGGCGTCGGTCTGGCGAGCCGATGAGCCGGTAGCGAACAGCACGTACTCGCCCGGGCCGGCGCCCACGGCATCTACCGCCACCACGTAAGGTCCACTGGGACGACCTTCCAGATCGACCTGGCGCACGACGAGCAGTTTACATCCCGACAGACGGGGGTCCTTGTGGCTGGAAACCACCGTCCCGGAAACCACCCCAATCTGCACGGTCTCAGACCCGCGGGGCGTCGGCGCCGGTGCGGCCGAGCGGCATCACGCGATCCACGTTGGAATGTGGGCGCGCAATCACATGCACGGCCACCACGGAGCCCACTTTTTCCGCGGCGCGGGCACCGGCTTCGGTGGCAGCCCGCACGGCGGCCACATCTCCCCGCACGACGGCGGTGACGTATCCGCCCCCGGTCTTCTCGTAACCCGTGAGTTCCACCTTGGCGGCTTTGACCATGGCATCGGCCGCCTCCACGAGGGCCGCAAAGCTGGTGGTTTCGATCATGCCGAGAGCGTCTGACATGGTGTCTGGTCTCCTTGTCGTGTTCCCCCAAGCGGGGGGCTGGGAATGCAATTTTCCGGGAACGTCGTGTTACCAGGCCTTACCGCCGAGGCCTTCCACCGCGCGCAGGGCCGCTTCCTTGGCGACCTCGATATCGGCTTCTTCGCCGCCGAGATACACCCGCCCGAACGCCCCGAAGGGCTGAATATGGACAATGTTGATGTTGGCAGCCTTTTCAGCCTCGTTGGCGGCCAGCACGGCATAGGCGGCTGGCTCGGTTTCCATGATGAAGAGGGTCTGGCCGCCGAGCAGCATGTTGCCGCGGCGGAAGTTGTTGATCAGCTGGGCCTGAAAGTCCGACACGTGCCGGATGACCTGGTTGCTGACGATCTTCGGCTTCAGGACCTCCCCGATTCCCACCCCGATCCCATCCAGAATGGCCTGGCCAGCCTGGCGGACTTCTCCCTGGCTGTCTTCATGCACCTCGAGCATGCCGAAGGCGCGTTCCACGATCATCATGCCGGGGCGCACACGCGTCCCCTTGAGGGCCTTGTCTGCCAGATCGTTGATGGCCATGCCGGGAGCCACCTCCACGAACAGCATCGACTGCCCTGCCGTGGGCAGATAGCCTTGCGCCGTGGTGGAGATGAAAGAGGCAAACTGCGGCTGGACCGTGTCCAGAAATGCGTAGGCCCGCAATATCACCTTGGGTTTCTGGTCGGATCCTGCACTCACGCTTGTCTCCCTTTCTGCTGAGTTCGAACGTTTGGCCACGGCACGCCCGCTCGCCCTGGTTGCCGGTTCAATAGCCACCGCCGGAGGCACTGGCTCCCTTCACGATCGCCACACTCGCACTGCAACCGAGGCGACTGGCCCCCGCCTCGACCATTTTCAGCGCCGTCGCCGTGTCGCGAATCCCCCCCGAGGCCTTCACCCCCATCACGGGACCCACGATCCGACGCATCAGGGCAATGTCCGCCGCGGTGGCCCCTCCTGGTCCGAACCCGGTCGAGGTCTTCACAAAATGTGCCCCAGTCTCCCTGGAGAGCAGACAGGCCGCCACCTTTTCCTCGTCGCTCAGGTACACGGTCTCCAGGATCACCTTGACGGTCTTGCCTGCTGCCGCCTGGACCACGGCAGCGATGTCACGGGCCACGGTTTCATAATCTTTGCTTTTCATCGCGCCCACGTTCAGCACCATGTCGATCTCGTCCGCCCCTGCGGCGACCGCATGGCGCGTCTCGTCTCCCTTGCTCCGGGCGTCGGTGGCCCCGAGGGGAAAGCCAATCACGGTACACACCATGACACCGGTGCCCTTGAGTTGCTGGCTGGCCAGCGGCACCCAGGACGGGTTGACACACACGGAGGCAAACTTCCACTCGGCGGCCTCGGCACACAGCTGACGAACGTCGGCCTCCGTCGCGTCGGCCCGCAGCAGCGTGTGATCGATCATGGGCGCCAGCTCAGCGGCCCGGCGACCTGGGCCCCGGGGGCCGCCATAGGTCGCCATGGGCTGCCACTGCACCCCTGCCGGCAACCATGTCGGAGTCGGACCGGCCGAGCCGTCCACGTCGGAGCCGTGCAGGGCGATCGCCGGGACCGCGAGCTGACGCGCTCGCGCCAGGGCCGCATCGAGCAGCCCCCCGACTTCGCGCACGGCCACCTCGTGAAGCCCCGGCAGCAGCAAGCGAGTGAAGCGGTTTGCTCCCTCCGGCCAGGCGAACTGGCCGCGCTGGCGCGTCACGGTCGACACGCGCACCCCGATCTCCTTGATGCGCTGGACATCGACACCATACGCCCCGTGCTGGGGGATCAGCAGGGCCACCGTTCCGCCCTCGGCCACCAGGCGTTCCAGCAGAGCAAGCAGACCTGCAACGGCCCGCGTGTACAGCACCACGGTATCTCCCGCAGGCGAATCCACAGCCGACGACCCGACAGGCAACGACTGGACCTGAGCCCTCACCTCATCGGTCACGCGCGCAATCAACCGGTTCAGATCCATGGGGGGTCAACCTTTCAGCGCGCCACCGAACAGCTGCTGTTCAAGCTTCACGATCTTGTCGATGCGGGGAAGGTGGCGGGTTTCGAACGCCGTTTCCAGCCAGACCTTCACGATCTCACTGGCGAGCCCCTCCCCGATCACCCGCGCGCCCAGGGTGAGAACATTGGTGTCGTTGTGGGCCCTCGCATTGCGGGCCGAAAACAGGTCGTTGCAACAGCCGGCTCGCACCCCTGGCAGCTTGTTCGCCACCACCGCGGAGCCAATTCCGGCACCATCCAGCAAAATGGCCCGCTCCGTTTGGCCCTGAGCCACGGCCGCAGCACCGAGCAAAGCAAAGTCAGGGTAATCGACCGCCGCCGCCGAGTGGGTGCCCATATCGATGGGCTCGTGCCCCCAAGAGACCAGCAGGCTCTTGAGATATTCCTTCAAGGCATAACCGCCATGATCCGCGGCCAGTGCGATGCGCAAGTCGGTCTCGTCCTCCGTGGCGAGGCGGCCAGCAGGCCGACCCCGCGGCCTTTATTCCCACGAAACCAACCAGGTTACCCTCAGGCAAGGCGACGCCTGCGCTGCTGAGGGTGTATGATTGAAATTTGCCCGCCCCCCATCTGGAGTCGTTCGCCTTGGCTGCCCCCGAGAAAGCCCCAGCGCGGCCACACCGCATCATTACCGACAATCGCCGGGCCTTCCACGAATATCACATCCTGGAACGCTTCGACTGCGGAATGGTGCTGACCGGTACTGAGGTCAAAAGCCTGCGCATGGGCAAGGTGAACCTCACGGACTCCTTTGCTCGCATCGAAGATGGCGAGGTCTGGGTCTATCACATGCACGTGGCGCCCTACACCCACGGCAACATCTACAACGTCGACCCCTTGCGACGCCGCAAAGTGCTGCTCAAGAAGACGGAGATCTTCCGTTTGCTGGGGAAGACCCGAGAGAAGGGGCTGACACTTGTCCCGCTCAAGCTTTATTGGGATGGCGACTGGGCCAAGCTGGAGCTGGGTCTGGCAAAGGGTAAGCAACTCCACGACAAGCGGGACGCAATCGCCAAGCGAGATGTCGCCCGTGACACCGCGCGCGAGCTGCGAGAACGGCATCGCTGACAGGACGATTCCGTTTCTTGACACGTCCTTAGCCCTCTCTTATGATAATAAGGCTGTTTTGGTCGGGTTCGGGAGCGCAACATGCAGATCCTGGTATCGAGCATTTTGCAAGCACCGAGTTCGGTCACGTGGTACGACTTTGACGAGTCGCTCGCGCTGCCTGATGAAGGCGAACAGCTCGTGGAACCTGTGAAGGGTCAGCTGCGGGTTGAACGCATTGGCGATCACTTGCTGCAACTGACCGGCCCCTTTCAGTCCCGCATCCGCCTGGGTTGTGATCGTTGCGGCGCTTTTTTCGAAGCGCCCGTGGCCTTCGAACTGACGGAAGCTCTGGAAGTGGTCGATACGGTTCCCTCTGCCGAAGAGGTGGAGGAGACTGTACCGCTCTCGGGCTACCTCGACGTTAGTGATTTGGTTCGTCAGACGTTGTTGCTCAGCCTGCCGGTACGCAAGCTGTGCGGATGTGAACCTCTGGTGTCCAGCAGTGAGACCGTCAGTCTCGACCCTCGCTGGTCCGCACTCAGCAGCTTTCAGCCGGAACGCAACGGGAAGCACTGACCCCTGACTATCGCCATCGACGGCCGGCGCCGTCGTCTCGCCCGGAGAACGCCCCGATGCCCCAGCCTAAAAAGAAGCACACCAACATGCGCACCGGCCACCGCCGCTCGCACTGGATGAACAGCATCCACATTCCCAACCTGACGACGTGCCCGACCTGCCGCGCGCCGATGTTGTTGCACACCCTCTGCCAGAGCTGCCGCACCTACAAGGGTCGGCAGTACGGCGTCCCCGCCGCGGAAGGCTAAACCCTCCGCCCTGCGGACCATCCGTGACCGGGATCAAAGGTGCCGGTCCGGAAAGTCTTCAGGAGGCGGTCGATGTTCCGCCCCAAGGCTTGGGGCAGGGGCGTCGGCCGCCTTTCCCTTTTCGGGCGGGCCCGCTCCCGCAGCCCTTTGACACAAGGCCAGATACGCCATGCCTGCCCAACCTGGCAGTGACCCCCTCCCAGCCGGCCTTCATCCCGTCGCCCTGACGGGCGTGGGCGCGCAGTTGCCGACACGGGTGCTGTCCAACGACTTCTTCGCTGCGCGTCTTGACACCAGCGACGCGTGGATTCGCAGCCGAACCGGCATCGCGACGCGTCGGGTACTGGCCCCAGAGGAAAACCTGTGGGAGCTCTGCCTGCCGGCTGCGCGGGAGGCGCTCTCGATGGCCGGAGTGGAGCCGGCGTCGCTGGAACTGATCGTGGTGGCGACCTCCAGTCCGGACCATCCGATGCCTTCCACTGCGGCCTGGCTACAGGCGCACCTTGGCGCCACGCGCGCGGTGGCCTTCGACATGGAAGCGGCCTGCAGCGGCTTTGTCTTTGGTCTGGCGGTGGTCAGCCAGTTCATTCGTACCGGCCTGTACACGCGCTGCCTGCTGGTGGGCGCCGATGCCCTCTCCCGGTTCATGGATTACGAGGACCGCAATACCAGCATCCTGTTCGGTGACGGCGCCGGGGCGGTGGTGGTGGAAAGAGGTCAGGTCGAAGGGCTTCACGCGCTCAAGCTGGCGACCGATGGCACCCGGGCGGACCAGCTGGTGATCGCGCCGGACGCTTCACCAACCGACTGCGTGCCGCGTAGCCGACCGCAATCGTTCATGCGAATGAACGGTCGCGAGATCTACAAGTTTGTGCTGGATACCGTCCCGGACCAGATCCGCGAGGTCTGTCACATGGCTGGGTGCGAGCTGGACGACATCGACGCCTTCTTGCTGCACCAGGCCAATCAGCGCATTTTGGAAGGTGTGGCCACTCGTCTGGGGGTGCCCCTCGAGCGCGTCCCCAGTCACCTGTCCCGCTACGGGAATACCTCGGCGGCCTCGATTCCGATCGTGCTGGCCGAGGAGGTGGGCGCAGGCCGCATCAAGCGCGGCGATACCCTCTGCCTGTCAGGTTTCGGGGCAGGGCTGACGTGGGGGTCCGCCATCGCGGACTGGAACGGTCCGGCCTGAAAGCCGGCGTCGCCCCCGATGTTGGCTCAGGCGGCTTTCACCACATAGTTGACGGCATCGCGGATGGTCTTGATGTTCTCGGCATCCTCGTCCGGAATTTCGACGTTGAATTCCTCTTCGAAGGCCATCACCAACTCCACGGTATCCAGCGAGTCCGCTCCGAGGTCTTCGGTGAATCCCGCGTCCAGCGTGACCGAGGCATCACTGACGTCCAAACGCTCGATCACGATCTTCTTGATCCGTTCGAACACTTCGCTTTCGCTGGCGACCATTTTCAGAA
>JAYKJB010000131.1 GCA_035285325.1 Candidatus Sericytochromatia bacterium | reverse complement strand
CCTGCGTGGCGGACGTGCTGGGTTTGGGCTGGATTGGCCGTGCGGCTGGCTTCTACCCCTCCCTGCGCCTGACGGCGGCCGGGGCGGCCCAGCTGCGCCAGCTGGACGGGCATCCCTGCCAGGAGGCTGCCCCGGATGCTGCTTATCGCGCCTACTATCGCTGGCGTCGCCGCACGGCGCTGCGCCTGCGCAAGCCAGCCTATCGCATTTTCCCCAATTCCATGCTGACGGATCTGGCGAATCGCCGTCCCGAGTCGCTGGACCAGCTGCTCAGCATTCCGGGCCTGGGCAAGCGGCGAGCCCTGCGCTATCACCGCGAACTGCTGGCCGTCGGTCAGTCCCTGCAGGAAGGCTGAGGGGAGCGGAAAGCCCCCTGCGCGGTTTGGGTGTCGCGTCGGAGCGTTCGACGCGTCATGCGTGCTTGGAGGAAGTGAGGTTGGAGCTATGGCAGAGCTGGACTTGCAGGCGTCGGCGCTCTATCGCCGGCTGCGGCGAGAGCTCCTGGGGGCCGCCTTGCACCACCGCAAGGCGTTTCACCACCCTGATCTGGTCACGGACATGCACCGCAGCTACCTCGATGTCTATCGCCGTCAGCTCGGAGCGCTGCGACAGGCCTATCGGCGAACGCGGGAGGTGGCCGCCTGGAATCGCTACGTGCGGGCGCGGGAGGCAACCCCGCTGCCCCATCGACGAACGATCTGAAACTTCATCATTTTTTAGCAAGATCTTGAAGTGAATCCGCGATATCACCCGTGACGGGCTTGCCCGGTGTCCCGTGCGGGGCGCGTGTGCGTTTCAAGTGAAGGAGTCTCTCGATGACGAAGTGGATGCAACTGCTTCAGGAGGAAGACGGCCAGTCTCTGGTCGAATACGGCTTGATTCTGGGCCTCGTGTCGGTCGCTTTGATCACCGTGCTGGGGACCATGCGCACCGAGCTCGGCAAGATTTTTGATGCCGTGGCCAAGTCCTTGAAGAGTGCCTCCGCTTCCGTCAAGGGCGGTAAATAGCGCGCTGGGACCCTCGGGTCCGGCGCCGGCCCTCCCTCCGGGGAGGGCCTTTTTGCGCCGAGACGTGCTGGATGGTGGTCACGGACCCGAGTGGGGCTGCGGGGTAAAACGGAGTCGGGTCGTGGTCTGAACAGGCCACGGCAGCTGTGCCTTCCGGTGTGAACCCCTTGCGTCCCCTGTTGTTCGTGATCTGGGCTCTTGCCCTGTGCCTCGTGACCTTGGCTGGCGAGCCCTTACCGCCGGCCCAGGCCGCTGCCGCGGGCGCCTGGCCCGTGAAGCCCGACCGGCCCCCGCGCCTGGCTCCGCCCCGGCTGAGCGCGCCCGTGGCGAAGGCCGCTCTGGTGCGGCCGGAGCGGCCAGGCCCCCAGCAGGCGCTCGCGGCCCTGCGCAAGGCGCGGGTGATCGCGCAGGCACTCCGTGCCAGCCCGGCGCCGGCCCGTCCGTCCGCTCGCCGCGAGCCGCTCCGCTCCACGCGGGGCGCGGTCGGCTCGGCCGGGATCCAAAGGGGCAAGCCAGTCCAGCGACCGGCTGCCGTTCGTGGCACGCGCGCGCGACGACTGGCGCCTCGTCTGGCCCGACGGGTCTACCCGCGCAGACGGTATGCCGCGCGCTGGCTGCCGCGCGCCGAGTTGCGAGAGGTCGCCAGGCCTCAATTCCTGGGTGATCTGTACGTCCAGGCCAGCGGCGCCCGGCTGTATGCCTCGGCCTCCCGTGGTCAGGTGATCGGCCAGTTGCCGCCGGCCACCATCGTCACCAACATGGGGCGACTGGGGAGCTGGTACAAGGTGGAGGCTCCCAATGGCCTGGTCGGACTGGTGGCTGCCGGCGCGTTGGGGCCGCTGCCGCCTGCCTGGTGAGCGGCTGCCCTGGTCAGAAAAGCCTCAGCTCCCGGCTGGCTCAGGGCCCCTCGGCTGCCTGTCCTTCCGGGTCCGGGGCCTTGTAGGCGGGGGGGCGGTTGGTGATGGCCGCGTGGCGCAGACGGTCATACTCTCCGGTGTAGGCGCGGGCCAGGTTGCGGGCCCCCCGGAAGATCAAGAAGGCCTCGTTGTTGTTGTTCTCGGCGTTCTGGGAGTAGTTATAGGAGCCCGTGATGACCGTTCCGCTGTCCACCACGATGATCTTGTGGTGCATCAGGGCCTCATTGCCATCCTTCCGCACCTCCAGTTTGGCAGCCTTGAATTTCTCGAACAGGCTGAACTGCCCGGCTGCCAGCCAGCGATCGAAAATGCCTTCCACCTTGACGCCCGCTCGGGACCTTTCGATCAAGGTGGCACCGGTCTCCGGATCGGTCAGTGAGAAGGTCATGAAGCGGATCCGCTGGCGGGCCCCCTGCAATTCCTTGACCACGGCGGCCCGACCGCGTCCGGCCGGGGAGAAGAAGGCTTGCACGGTGGCGCCCTCCCCGATCGAAATGATGTCACTGGGCAGGCTTTCAACACGGGCGGCCTTGCCGAACTCTCGGCGCACGAAGAGCCGTTCGAATTCACGCTCGAAGGCGCTGGCCAGGCGCGCCTGGCGGATCGTCAGGGCGTTGTTGTTGTGGCGGTAGAGGCTCGTGGGCGTGAGGTTGGTCGAGCCGGTCCAGACCACCCGGCTGTCCACCACCATGAACTTGTGGTGCATGATGCCCGAGCGCCGATCGTCGATCACTGGAATGCCGGCACCTTTCAGCCGGCTGATCGCCTGCCGGGCTTGGTCCGGATGGGCTTTCTCCACCATGTTGTCACTGTCCGTGACGAGGCGGATCGTGACGCCTCGCTTGCGGGCGCGCAGCAAGGCGTCGACCACGCCGAGGTCCTCAATGTCATAGAAGGCGCCGTCGATGTGATCGCGCGCCCCGTTGATCAGGCGCAGCAGGGCCTTGTCGGTGTTGCGAGGATTGGCGCGACAAAGCGACTCGTTCAGCTCCGCTCGTTCCAGGTACGCATCGTTGAAGGCGACATCGACGCCCCGCTCGACCCCTTCGGCGGCCCATTCCGTGGCGACCGGGGTGACGACGCCTCGGGGCGCCGAAAGGGGGCTGCCGCAAGCGGTCAGAAGAGACATCAGCCCGGCCAGAAGCAGCCGCTGCAGACCTTTCCCGCGTGAAATCGGCGTTTCCTCCCTCGCGTCCCTCCCACCTGCACCAGTCTTATCCTCTAACTTGGGGCAAATATTTCGTTAAGGATAGATTAAAGATCTGGAGGGCGTCGGCGATCCGGGGGGAAGCTTGCCGGGTCCTTTGGAGCAAACGCCCCAGCGGGGCCGCGATGCGGCGCTGGCGACCGTCGGGGTGACAGAACCCTTGTGGATGGGATCACCGCAGGGTGCGGCTTACCGGCCATACGATGAGGAAGCTTGTCCCGTTCTGGATGATCCTGCGGCCGCGCCGCCCGGGTCGAAAGGTGCTTCCACCGCCATGAAGAAGTTGCGCATCAACGTCAAACGCTTGTCTCTGACCCTGGGCGTGCTGGGCACGTCGGCGGGCCTGATCGGCCTGGCTGCCTGGCAGAAGGTGCCGCTGTCCAGCTGGCAGCATCCGGCCGATGCCACCCTCGTGAGCGAGGTGAGCGCCGACCAGAGCGTCGCGATGGCCGCGGTGGCGCCCCCCCCCGCGGAGCAGGCCGCGCCCATGCAGTTCGACCCGATCGTGGACGTGGGCAATCCCGCGAGTGACGATCGCGACTTCACCAAGGCCGGCAAGCACGGGCACACCCCGATGATGGTGGCACTCGAACGGGAAGCGGCGCCGGTGGATGGCTGGATGCTGGGCGCCGAGACGCGGGTCGATCCCGCGCGTCAGGAGCTCGCCGCCGCGGTTTCGGCCGCTGCGGCGGCCGCGCCCGCCGCGACGCCCGTGCGCGTGGCGCACACCCATCGGCGGCGCGCCGGTGGGGCGGCTGCGACCTCGGTGCGCACGGCGGCGGCACCTGGCACCACCCAGGCCACGATCGCGCGGCGCGATGCGGCCAGCGACCTCGACCTGGCTCCCACGCGTGCCGAGGAACAGCAGGCCGCGGTGGTGGCGGAGGTGGGCGAGGCCCATTACGATTCCACCCGACGGGTCCTCTCGGTGCCTTACAACGGTGTGTTGCAGCGGGAACAGCTGGCGATCCACCGGCTCGGGGACGGCCGCGCGTACATCGACCTGCCGGGGGCCAAGCCGATCTTCAGCGGCAGCCGCTCGGAGAACGTCTTCGAAGGCCCGATCAGCCGCTGGGCCATGGCGGCCCAGAGCGGGCCTGGTGGCCGCCCGGTCACGCGGGTGGCCTTCCGCCTGAACAGCGGTGCCCGGCCGCGCCTGGATCTGGACGGAGGGGAATTGCGCATCGCGTTGACCGAAACCGGTCGGGCCGTGATTCACAATCCGGTCGCCCCCAAGCCGATCGCCCAGCCGGCGGCACCCGCGCCCATCCACGTGGCCGCGGCGCCCGTGGCGGCTGCTCCCGCGGCGCGCATCAGCACGCCTCGCATCGGGGAGGCCCACTACGACACCCAGGCCGGCACCCTCCGTCTGCCTGTCTCCGGTCGGATCGAGCAAAGTGCGATCAGCCTGCACCGCTTGGGGGATGACCAGGCCTACCTGGACATTGCGGGTGCTGCCCCCAACTTCAACGGTCTGCGCTCCGGCCGCAGCCAGGGACAGGCGCTGGCGCGCTGGACGATGGCCGGCATTCCGGACGCCGGCTTTCCGCTCACGCGCCTGTTCGTCAAGTTGTCTCGCCCCGGCGAACTGTCCGCGCGGGTCGGCGGCGGAGAGATCCGCCTCAGCGTGACGGATCTGCCTCCGGTTGCTCCGCTCGAGCAAGTGGAAGATGCGGCGCCGGCCCCCGCTTCCGGAGAGGCCGACCTTCAGGTGGTGCCGGCCGGCGAGCGTGGCCAGGCCGATCCTGTTCCTGCCAACTGAGCGCGACGTCCACATCGTGGTGGGGAGCTGGCGACGCTGAAAGCGGTATGGCCCCTGCCTGGACGGGGTCGCCCACTCTCTGAGCGGGCGACCCTGCTTTTTTCTGGGTGGGAAGGGGCGGAGCTGCTTTGCTCCCGCCTTCGCGATCCAGCGGGCCCGTGTCGCCTGTTGTGGCCGCCCGTTTGCTGCGCTAAACTGGGCGGGTTTTCCCACCGTCGCGAGAGGGGAGGTTTGCTGGTGAAGCGACTCCGTGTTGGCCTGTTTGGCTGGTGTTTGCTGCTGGGGCTGGGCGCGTGTACCCCCGGAGCCGGAACGCCGATGATGCCCCCCGGTGCGCCGCGGGCCAGTGATGCCTCGGCAGCCGAGGCCTTCACGAGCCTGATCGGCCAGTCCGGCGCGGTTTCCGCCGATGAAGCCGAGGTGCGCGAGTTGCTTCGGCGGACCACGGCCATCCCGTTTCCGACCCGCTTGGGCGTGCTGTTCTACAACTACGAGCCGCCGCTGCCGGAAGACGAACGCGCGGCCTTGCTGCTCCAGTTCGGCCGGGAGGCCGTGGCCACCAACCTGGTACGCAGCTCGGTGCCGGTGCCCAGTGAGTTTGCGCGCGGGGCCTCGCTGGATGGCCTGCGTAAACTGGCCGGGCGGCTTCAGATCGATCTGCTGCTGATGGTCGGTGGCAAGTCCGAATTCAGCCGCTCGGAGACTCAGCCCGGCGGCTGGTTCGCCTCGTTCAGTCACGCCGCCAATTACGAGGCACGCTCCTCCCTGCTGGCCTTCGCCATGGACGTCTACTCAGGGACCTTGCTGCAACCCGTGACAGGGCTCGGGAAAACCTCCCCGACCCTGCTCGACCCCACGGTGGAGGGCTTCTCCACGCAGCAGCGGCGCTTGCAAGGGGATGCCTTCAAGACCGCGGCCGATGCCATGAAATCTGCTTTTTTTGACAGCCTGCGCGCCACCCAGCAGGCTCAGGCCGCCGTCGCGGGGGCGGACATCACTCGGCCGGCGGTGGTCCCATCCGTCGTGCCCAGCTTACAGCCCACAGCGTCCCCGGCCGTTCGGCCATAGGGGGCAGGAGGATGCGCGTGATGAAAACCACATGGGCTGCCATGGCGAGCTTGGGCGTCGCCGCCTGGGCCCTGATTGCCTCGCCGGCCGAGGCATCCACCGCCCCCGTGGCTGATTTTGTGAGCGGTCAGGCGCTTGGCGTCGGGCTGTCCGGGGTGGCCTGGGACCATGGTTTCGGGCGAGGGGCGCTGGGTCTGGAGCTACGTAGCACGACGCCCACGCCGGACAACTACAACAGTCGCTTTCTGGCCGCTGCCCGGGGAACCTGGCGGATCACGGAGGATCGGGGGCTCCACGTCGGTCTGCTTGGTGGCGTGACCCTGGACCCGGGCTATGGCGGGCAACGGGCTTATCTCTTGCCGGATCTCGGCGTCGGCGTCGCGCACCACTTTTCGGTCCTGCAATGGCCCTTCACCCTGCGCTTCAACGTGACGCTCACGCTCGACCAGGGACAAAATCGGGGGGGCTATCCTGTGCCGTACGGAGAAGACGGCTACGCGACCAGCCTGGCGACCCGCAATCCCCTGCAGCGTCTGACGCTCGGCCCGAACACCACGATCAGCCTGGCCTACGCCGCCAGCGATCGTTATGAGGTGACGCTGGGCGGCGGCACCCTGCTTGGCTTGCGCATCAAGTACTGACCCACCCCGTCAGCCTGACCTCGCTCAACGGCTGTACGCCATCAAGGCAAAAAGGAGTATCTTCGTGGCCCTTCGTCTGACCCTTGCAGCTGTCCTGGCGAGCTGGTTGATGGCCCCTGCGCCGGCCTTGGCCAATCACGACCACCTGCGTTCCGAGCGTCACAGTGCCGGCGCGTCTGACCACCCCCATCACTGGGTGGCCGAACCCATCATGTTCGACCTGATTCGCAACCTCGGGGCGCGTGGGGGGGAACGCGAAGTGGGCGCGGTGGCGCACTGGCATAATCAGGAACTGGAACTGGGCACCGAGGTCGAATGGGTTCCGGTCGATGGCCACGCCCTGGAACTGGAGGTGGCCAACCCGCATGAGCCCAAGCGCCACCTGAAGGGGGCCTACCAGGGCAAGCTGGGCTCAGCCTTCGGCCAGCGCGTGCTCTACGGTTTTCACCTGCTGGGCGGCTTCCAGCCGGAGCGGGGCGAGGCGGAAGCCGGCCTCTCCTGGGTCACCGCGCTGCGCCCTCACCCGGACTGGACGGCCCTGCTGGTGGCCGGTGGGCGTGGCCGCCGCGAAGAGGCTGAAACGCGCCTGGCTGCGCTGGCTAACGGCAGTCTCTTCTTTCATCTGTCCGATGCCTGGATCGTGGGCGGCGAGGCCAACTGGCAACAGCAGCCCGGCGGCTGGGGGCGACTCGACCTGCTGCCGCAGCTGCGCTGGGACCA
Organism: Candidatus Sericytochromatia bacterium; assembly: GCA_035285325.1. NCBI lineage: Bacteria > Bacillati > Candidatus Sericytochromatia > Candidatus Sericytochromatia bacterium. The sequence goes on along the minus strand of JAYKJB010000131.1, from coordinate 17,043 downwards.
CGATGAAAGCGTTCACCTGCAGCTGGGGGTCGGCGTCCGGCTGGAGGGGGCGGGCCTGGCGCCCGTTTCGGCCCTGCGGCTGAACTACGGCTTCTAGCCTGGGCGAGGGCTCAAGGGCAAGCCCTTCGCGGTTGGCCGAGACGCCCATCCCGCCTGGCCCCTGTCACGAAACGAGCGCCCCGCCAGCTTGGCGGGGCGCTTCGGATCAGGAGGCGCGTTCGCGCGCAGGCTCAGCTGCCGAGCAGCTTGTGCGTCCGGGCGATGAAGCGGCTGAGTTCCTCGCCTTTCAGCCCCTCGTGGGCCAGGCGCGCCAGATCGTGGACGTGCTCGGCCAGATCGCGGGCCTGCGCGTCATCCGAGCTGACCAGGATCTTCTGCACCACCGGGCTGTTGGCGTTGAGCACCAGGGTCTTGCGCGTGGGCAGCTCCATGCGGTCCTTCCACATCGCCGACATGTCCGACAGGCGACGCTCCATCTCCCCCTGCGTGATCAGGCCGGAGATGTCTTCGGACTTCAGGCGCTGCACCTCGATCGCCACGCCGCGCTCCTTCAGCAGCCGCTCGGCCGTTTCCTTGAGCTTCTCGTCCTGGGTCTTGCCATCGGCATCGAGCAGCTGCGCGGCGTTCTTGTCGACCAGCTGGTCACTGAGCCCCGCATCCACGCGCACCCACTTGACCTCACGGTTCTTGCTTTCGAGCAGGTGGATGAAGTGCACGTCGAGCGGTCCTTGGGTGTAGAGCGCTTCAAGTCCTTGCGACTTGAAGAGTTCCACGTAGGTCGTCTGGGTGTCACCTGCCTCGGCGTAGTAGACCTGGTTCTTGGCCTTTTCCTCGTTGCGCGCGAGGTACTCCGAGACGGTCGTGAAGCTGCCTTCCGTGCTGCGGAAGATGACGGCCTCCTCGGCGGCTTCGAAGAACTTCTCGTCTTCGAGCATGCCGAACTTCACGAAGGGATGGATGTCGTCCCAGTAGCCTTCGTATTGCTCGCGCTGGGTGCGGTACAGCTGCAGCAGGCGATCGGCCACCTTCTTGGTGATGTGGCCCGCAATCTTCTTCACGTAAGGGTCGTTCTGCAGCATGGAACGGCTCACGTTGAGTGGGATGTCCGGACAGTCGATCATGCCCTTGAGAACCATCAGGTAGCGCGGAATCACATCCTGAACGTTCTCCGTCACGAAGACGTTGTTGCAGTAGAGCTGCACCTGCCCCTTCGAGACGTCGAATTCGTGCTTCAGCTTGGGGAAGAACAGCACGCCCTGCAAGCGGAAGGGATAATCCACGTTGAGGTGGATCCAGAACAGCGGCTCCTCCTCGAAGGGGTAGGCCGCCCGGAAGAAAGTCAGGTAGTCTTCGTCTTTCAGGCTGGTGGGCGACTGCGTCCAGATCGGGACCTGTCCGTTGATGTGGGCGCCGTCGAGCAGGATTTCCACCGGCAGGTAGCGGGCGTACTTCTCCAGCACGTGGCGCACGCGCACCGCTTCCAGGAACTCCTGGTTTTCCTCGTCGAGATGCAGCGTGATGCGCGTGCCGCGCTCCGCCTTGTCGCTGGGGGACAGCGTGAAGTCGAGGCCGCCCTCGCTGACCCAATGGCAGGCCTGCGCCTCGGCCTTGTAGCTCAGCGTGTGGATCTCGACCTTGTTGGCCACCATGAAGGCGGAGTAGAAGCCCAGGCCGAAGTGGCCGATGATGGCGTTCTTCTCGGCGTCGACCTGGTAGCGCTGCACGAAGTCCTGCGCACCGGAGAAGGCCACCGTGTTGATGTACTGGCGCACTTCATCCGCCGTCATGCCGATGCCGTTGTCCTCGATCGTCAGCGTTTTGGCGTCCTTGTCGAGGCGCACTTCGACCCGGAAGGGACCGAGTTCTCCCAGGTTTTCGACCAGGGCGACGTGCTTCAACTTGCTGACGGCATCCACGCCATTGCTCACGAGCTCGCGCAGGAAGATTTCGTGGTCGGAGTACAGCCATTTCTTGATGATCGGCAGGATGTTCTCCGCGTGGATGGACAGTTGGCCTTTCTCTTCGGCGGCAGGGGTTTCGACGGTCATGACAACCAGACTCCTTGGGGGCCCACGTGGGGCGGTCTGAACGAGGGATGGCAGTCTTCATGTATAAAGACTTGAGTGTTCCCCTGTCAAGTAAACTTGTTCAGACCTTGCGATTGGGCGGCTCACTTGCCGGCGCCGACCCAACCGCCTCCCTTCGAGAAGGCGTCCTCCGACAACAAGAGGCCCGAGACGAGAATTTCAGGGACATACTCACTCGTGCTGCTTGATGTGAGGACCGGCGCCGCCAGTGACACGACGCTTCCAGGTGCGAACAGTTTCACTCCCTGTAGGCCGTTCTGGTCGAGGGGCGCAGAGACGGACAGGTTGTCGATCATGACAAAGGGAACCAGTGACGCGCGCCGCACGCTGTCATTGACCAGGTCTCGGGCGGTGACGCTTTGCAGCACCAGGTAGCGGTCGCGCGGCACGGTGTAGGTGACACGAGCCAGGCGGCCTTTCCAGCGCGCATCGAAGCCGCTCTCGTAGGTGGCGGCGTTGCTGTAGGACACGGTGGAGAAGTCTGCGGCGCCGATGCCGCTGAAGCTTGGCTCAGCCTGGCCACCCGTATTGATGGTGGGGTTGGTGCCGTCCAGCGCCACTTGCCAGGCGCTGGTGGGGAAGCGTTTCCAGGATGAAGCCGTGGGAGAGTCCTTGTAAACCACGGCCATGGTGAAATGGGCGTAGAGGTAGTGACTGAGATAGTCGAAGGGGTACAGCCCTGCTTTGAGCCTGACGGGGGTGTTGTTCTGCGCCAGGTAGCCGGCATACGAGAAATGCGTGACATCCGGCTCCTTGAACACATGCGAGCCGATCCGGAAATAGGTCAGAATCCGAGTCGGGTCTGCCAGGGAGCCCGACCGACTGTCGTTGTGGTACCACGCGTAATGGTCGTAAAAAGCAAAGAGATAGTCACCATCGGATGGAATCTGCACGTAGCCTGAAAGTCGCTGGCCGCAGCCTGTCGCGGCACCGCCCATGGAGGTGTTGCCGGCCGGATCCTGCGACGATTGCAGCGAGCTGATCGAAGGGCTGGTCTGGCTGCCCATATCCCAGAGCATTGACCCGTCCCCGAAGGTATAGCTGCCGTGAGTCGACGTGTTGCCGGCGCTGTGGTTGCTGAATTCGATCGGATAGCCGCTGATGGTGCGGTCGAGGTAGGGGGTATTGTTCAGGACCTGCTCCGGCGTGTCGGGCCAGCCCTGGTAGCGCCTCAGGCGGAACCCCTGGGTCAACTGGGGGGCCGTGGGGGCCGCATTGAGCTTGATGTGAGCTCCCCACAGCTGGATGCCAGGATCTGCCGCTTGGGCCAACTTGTAGCGGAGCGGTGCCCCTTTGAAGGTTTGCAACAGCGCTGCATCCGTTTTCTTCGGCGTGGCAGGACTTTGCTGAAGTGGGGTGGCCAGGCAACCTGCACTCAGGACTGTCAGGCATCCAAGCAGCCAGGACGAAACACGGAATTTGCGCATGGCGCCCTCCCTCACTTGATGGTGAAGCGACCTTTGAACAATGCCGGGTTGGCCCCGGCGGGAACCGCTACCCCGCCGTCGTCTACCAGGCTCATCGTCAGATCGACGGAGCCGACCGGTTTATGCTTCCCGAGGTAGTCCCGGAAAGCGGCCTGATCCAACGATAGCGAGAGAGTCAGCTCTGATTTTGCATCCAGTTTCGTCGGCAGTCCCAACTGGCCGGGCGTGAGTTGCAGGCTTTCGGTGACGAGCCGGCTGCTGGTGCTGACCACCGGCGATGGCAATAGCGGGGACGGAAAGGCCGTGGGGGAGACGACAATGGCTGGCGCAGAGGCCGGCGGCGGGAGCGGGAAGCCGCCATCGTCCGTGCCGGCACCCTGCATGACACGATAGGCCGTCACGTTCGCGGAAAGCAATAAACGGATCGTTTTCAAGTTAAAGGCCTGGTCGAGAACCTTGGCCCGCCACGTCAGTCGGGGCGGGGCCGGCGTCCAGCTGAGCGAAGCAACCCGTCCGTCCGCATCATAGTTCACCACTGCGGTGGGCGACTCGCCTGCCAGCGGATTGTCCAGCGTGAGTCCGAAACCCGCATTGGGTTGGACGATCTTGGGGCTGGGCGCGACGCCCGAAGCCGAAACGTCCGGGTTTCGATTGCCGGACTCCAGGGCAATGGGGCCTGTGTTCGCCGGGGCAACCCCATTGCCTCTGCCGGTCTGACTGCCTGTGACGGCTTGGGTTCCGCTGCCCCCCACCGCCGCATCCACGGTCACGCCGGGTCTTCCGGAAGCCGGAACCGTGGTGGTCTTGGCGAGCCGGCCGGAATTTCGCCCGGTTTGTTCATCGTTGCCCAACGGCAAGAGGCCGGCGCATCCAACCACTAACAGACCGGCCAGAAGCAGCGAGAGTCCTTGGCTTGGGGGAATGCGGAGAGGCATAAGGACTTTCCATGATTTGTTGCGTGCCTGGTTTCGCCGATGCTGGCCTCTTACCCGTGTTGTTCTGCGCTCAAACTTGTGGTGGCGGGGGTTTGACTGTTCTGAACCCGACCTTGGCCGGCACAGGAAAGCGCCCCTCACTTCGGGTGAAGGGCGCCTGTCCGATGTCGGTTCAAGTCGTTGCAGCCAACGACCGCGCGCCGGTCAGCGGGCGGCCGGGGCGAGGGTTTTGAGCTTGCGCTCGACTTCGTCGATGACCTCGTGCATGCGCAGAGGCACCGGCACGCCGGCGCCTTCCAGCGCCTTGACCTTGCCCTCGGCCGTGCCCTTGCCGCCCGAGACGATCGCCCCGGCGTGGCCCATGCGCTTGCCCGGGGGCGCGGTGCGGCCGGAGATGAAGCCGACCACCGGCTTGGTCATGGTCTTGATGTACTCGGCCGCGATCTCCTCGTCGGAGCCGCCGATTTCACCCGCCATCACCACGATCTCGGTTTCCGGGTCGGCTTCGAAGGCCTTCAGGCAGTCGATGAAGCGCAGGCCGATGATCGGGTCGCCGCCGATGCCGACGCAGGTGCTGATGCCCAGGTTGCGGCTGGTGCACTCGGCCACCAGCTCGTAGGTCAGCGTGCCGGAGCGGCTGATCAGGCCGATGTTGCCCTTTTTGAAGATGCGGTGCGGCATGATGCCGAGCTTGGCCTCACCGGGCGTGATCAGGCCCGGGCAGTTGGGACCGACCAGCTTGGATTCGCTGTGCTGCAGGCGATCGTAGACCTTGATCATGTCGTGCAGGGGCACGCCTTCGGTGATGCACACCACCAGAGGCAACTTGGCGTCGAAGGCTTCCAGCATCGCATCGGCCGCAAACGGCGGCGGCACGAAGATGATCGTGGCGTTGGCGCCGGTGGCGGTGACGGCCTGCTGCACGGTGTCGAAGATCGGGATGCCGTTGGCGTCCTGGGTGCCGCCCTTACCGGGCGTCACGCCACCGACGATGGCCGTGCCGGCGGCCAGCATCTGGCCGGTGTGGAAGGCGCCCTCGCGGCCGGTGATGCCCTGGACGATCAGCTTGGTTTGCTTGTTGACGAAAATGCTCATGGGGGGCCTCCGGGCTTACTTCAGGCCGGCCAGGGCGACGACCTTCTGGGCCGCTTCCTGCATGCTGGCTGCGGGGTGGAACTTGTCGGACGTCGCCAGGATCTGGCGCCCTTCCTCTTCGGCCGTGCCGGACAGGCGGACGACCACGGGCACCGTCAGGTTGAGGTCGGCCGTCGCATTCAGGATGCCCTTGGCCACCTCGTCGCAGCGCGTGATGCCGCCGAAGATGTTGATCATGATGCCCTTGATGCCTTCTTCCATCAGCACGACCTCGATGGCATTTTTCACCACGTCAGCCTTGGCACCGCCGCCGATGTCCAGGAAGTTGGCGGGCTTGCCGCCCTCCCGGCTGACGACGTCGAGGCTGGTCATGACCAGACCCGCGCCGTTGCCCATGATGCCGATGTTGCCACCCAGGTGGACGAAGGTCAGGCCCCGACGAGCGGCTTCTTCCTCGATTTCGTGACCTTCCTCGGATTCCTTCCAGCCGGCCAGCTCACTGTGGCGGAAGAGCGCGTTCTCGTCGATCGTGATCTTGGCGTCGGCGGCGATCATGCGGCCGTCGGTGGTGATCGCGAGCGGGTTGATCTCGGCCAGGTCGGCATCCGATTCGACCATCAGCTTGTAGAGGTTCTTGAAGAAGGCGGTGGCCTCCTTGAGGTATTTCTTGTCGAAGCCGCCTTCGAAGATGAGCTGGCGGACCTGGTAGTCGGTCAGGCCCACGGTCGGGTCGACCCAGACCTTGCGGATCTTCTCGGGTGTCCGCTCGGCGACTTCCTCGATCTCCATGCCGCCCTCGGCCGAAGACATGATGATGACGCGCTTGGCGTCGCGGTCGAACAGCATGCCGCAGTAGTACTCGGTGGCGATCTCGACGGCTTCCTCGACCAGGACCTTCTTGACCTTGAGGCCCTTGATGTCCATCCCGAGGATCGCCTTGGCGGCCTCGTAGGCTTCCTCCGGGGTGCTGGCGATCTTGATGCCGCCTGCCTTGCCGCGCCCACCCACATGCACCTGGGCCTTGATGGCGACCTTCTTGCCGATCTCCTGGGCGATGCGCTTGGCATCATCGGGGGTATCGGCCACGCGTCCCTTGGTGGTGGGGATACCGAAACGCTCCATCAGGAGCTTGCCCTGGTACTCGTGGATTTTCATGGGGTCCGGATCTCCTCGTCTTCGACAGCCCCGCAGGGCCCGCTCTGGCGCCGCAACGTCGCAAGGCGCGAGGGATTCTAGCACGAAGCGCCTGGCTGCGGCCACGCGCGCGGAGCAGGCCGGTCAGGTGCCGGGCGCTTCCGGTGGCGCGCTTTCCGCGGGCAGCGGGGCCGCTGGCGCCCCCCCCGACGGGACGGTCGCTTCGGAAAGTCGGCGCACGGTCAGCCAGACCACCCCCGCCGCGAAAGCCCAGCAGGTCGCCGATTGGGGCCAATCCTCCAGCAGCGAGCCTCCCCGCGCCAGGAACTCCAGCAGGATCCAGCCGGGCAGGAAAGCAAACGCGACGCGGGCGCCCGGCCAGGGCTTGCGGCCTCGCCAGCGGTGGATCCAGACCGCTCCCGCCAGCGGCAGAGCGCTCAGCAGCAGGAAGAACGTGGCCTCCTCCGAGGGGCCATCCAGCAGCGCATAGCGGAGGGTAAGCAGCATCGCCGCCCCGCCCCAGAAGCAGACGTGGGCGAACAGGGCCCCCCACGACGCTTCCGAATTTGCACGCCGGCGCAGGGGCAAGGCAAACGGCAAGGCCAGCAAGGCAAACCCGACGCAGCCGACGGTCGCCAGCATCACCAGGATACGCGCTTCTGTGCCTGGCGAGAGCCCCTCCGCCCAGGCTGGCGTCAGCGACAGCAGGCTCAAGACCCCACCGCCCAGCGTGGCGCGCAGGGGCCAGGGGCTTGTTTGGGACGCGACAGACACGGGACCCTCCTTCAGGAGCCGGGGGCTCGATTGGTCGTGGACCGAGGTTTCCGGAGCGTGCGACCCTCCGGAAACCTCTCGCTGCTCAGTCCTCGTGGGGTTCGCACAGCTCCAGCAGCACCCCGCCGGTGGCCTTGGGGTGGAGAAACGCGATGCGGTGACCGCCCGCGCCGATGCGAGGCGTGCGATCGATCAGCTGGACGCCTTCGGCCGCGAGCCGCGCCAGCGTGGCGTCGAGGCCCTCGACGCGCAGGGCCACGTGGTGGATGCCCTCGCCCCGCTTGGCGATGAACTTGGCGATCGGGCTGTCCGGCCCGGTGGCCTCCAGCAACTCGACCCGCCCGATCGGCCCGCAGAAGATCGCCGTGCGCACCTGCTGGTCGGCCACCACTTCGATGTCCACCAGCGGCAAGCCCAGGGTATCCCGGTAGAAGGCCAGCGAGGCGTCCAGGTCCTGGACGGCGATGCCGACGTGGTCGATCGGGCCGAGGTGGGCGAATGGGGTCTGCATGGAAGGCATTTTAGCAGGCGCGGAGGGGGCGTGTATCATGGGCCGTCAGATCGCCCAGAGGACTCCGTGAACCCTTTTCCGCGCCTTCGCTCGCTCGGGCCGCTGCTCGTCATTCTCGTGTGGCCCTTGCTGCTGTTTCTGCCAGGTCTCGTCAACGGGCTGGTTCTGGCCCCCGGGGACGGCTGGGGACAGTACTTGCCGCAACGCGTTCTGACCGCGAGCGTGCTGCGCGCCGGGGAATGGCCCTTCTGGAACCCCTTCCAGTTCGGCGGGATGCCCTTGCTGGCCGTCAGCCAGACCGGCGTGTTCTTTCCCGCCAACTGGTTGTTCTTGCTGCTGCCGACGGCCTGGGCCATGAACGTCTGCGTCTTGCTGGCCTACTGGGTCGGCGGGGGGGTAATGTTCGCCTATGTTCGCGCGCTGGCCTGTCCGCCGGCGGCGGCGCTGCTGGCGGCCCTGGTCTTCACGGGCAGCGGCTTCATGCTCGCCAACATGGAGCATCTGACGGTGATCCAGGCGGCGGGCCTGATTCCGGCGATTTTCTGGGCGGTCGAGCGGCTGAGGACCGGCCCCTGGCGGCCGGCTGCGGCCTGGCTGGCGGCCTTGCTGGCCCTGCAGATTTTTGCCGGTTATCCGCAGCTGGTCTGGATGACCTTGCTGCTGGGCTTTCCCTACGCGGCCTGGCGCCTGCCACCCGAGGCCCGCGGGCCGGCGCTGGGCGCCGTGCTCTGCGGCATCGGTCTCGCGGCCGTCCAGTGGCTGCCCACGCTTGGCTTGCTGGCCGAGAGCCAGCGTCACACGCTGAGCTATGCCGAGGTCACGGCGGATGCCCTGCCGGTGCGGGAGCTGGCGACCCTGGTGTTTCCTTATCTCTACGGCACGCTCGACTCGACCCTTTTCCAGGTGCCGTTCTGGGGCAAGGGGCCCTGGCGCAACGAGTTGATGGGCTATGCCGGCCTGGCCACGCTGATGCTGGCGCTGACGGCGCTTCGCCGGGGCCGGCACGACGGCCTGGTGCGCTTCTGGTGGCTGGTGGGGGGGCTGGGCCTGCTGCTGGCCCTGGGCGATGCGACACCGCTGTACCGGGTGTGGCATGCCCTGCCGGTTTTCAACATGATTCGGGTGCCGGGGCGGCACCTGATGGAGCTGGACCTGGCCCTGGCCGTGCTGGCTGCGCTGGGTCTCACCCACTGGCTGCAAGCCTCTCCGGGCGATCGCCAGCGGGCGCTGAGGGGGGCGGGGGTCTTGCTGGGGGGGGCGATGGCCTTGGTCGCAGGCCTGCTGGTCGCCGGTCGCGAAGTGTGGGCGTCGCGCTGGCTCCCCTATGCGCCGGCGGGGGTCGATCTGGGGGCGGCGCTGGCGCCCCATCAGGCCTGGCTCTGGGTGCAAGGGCTGGCCCTGCTGGCCAGCTTGCTCGCCCTGGCCCGGCTCGCGCAGCGCCCCACTTCAGCCCGCCAGGGGGGGCTGTTGGGGGTGCTGGCCCTGGACCTGCTGCTCTTTTCCCATCACCAGGGTTGGCGCGGGTTATGCCCCTCGGCGGCGGAGTTGCCGCGCCTGCCGATCCTGCAGCCGCACGACGGGCCGCGGCTGCTGGCCATTTCCAGTCTGCCGTATCCCTACCACGATCGTGCGCTCAGCGTGGCCCTGGCTTATCCGCAAATCAGTACGTTGATGGGGCTCAAAATGGTCAATGGGTATGAGCCCCTGTTGGCGGCTTCCTACAGCCGCCTGGTCGGGCAGCTCACCATGGGGGGGCAATTGGCCGACCCGCACCTGCTTGCCAGCGAGCATCACGGGCTGGATTTGCTGGCCTGCACCCGGGTGCGCCTCGACCCGGCGGCCCTCACGCCGGCCGTGGCAAGCCACCTGAAAGCCCCTCGCTGGCTTGCCGAGGCAGCGAGCGGCAGGGTTCGAAGCTTCGTCAATCGCCGCGCGTGTCCGCGCGTCTGGCGGCCCGCCGAGGTTCAGGTTCTGCCGGAGGCGCAACGCTGGGCCCGGCTCACCCACGACGCCCGCTTCGAGCCGCTGCGCGAAGCCCTGCTCGAGACCCCTCTGGGCGCCGCCGTGACGCCTGGGACGGCCAGCCTGCGAAGCACCGGCTTTGCCAGTCTGGCGGGGGAAACGAGCGGTTCGGGCCCTGGTCTGGTGGTCGTGTCGGAGGCCTATCATGCCGGCTGGCACGCGTTTCATGGGGAGCGCGAACTGCCGGTGTTGCGGGTGGATGGCTTGCTGCTCGGCGTGGCGGTGCCGGCGGGGCACGTGCCCTTCACCTTGCATTATCGGCCGCCCGGATGGTGGCTGGCGCTGGCCTTGTCGCTCGGGGCCGCTGGGGCTGCGCTGCTGCTGCTGTGGCCCGGGTGGCGCTCGCGCCGCGGGCGGCCCATCCCGCCAGGACGGGGCGCTCCCGGCGGAAGCGCGGGCGCCGGGCTATGATGGGGCGTGAACCTTGGGGCGCTGGGCGCGGTGGCGCGCTTCGCTTGCTCGGGGGGGCGCACTGCGCCGCCTGATGCCGCCGTGGGGCCGACCGGCGAAGGAAGGAGCATACCGTGCAACATGTCGATGGGCTGGCGCTGGCGGCGGTGGTGAGTGAGTTGCGGGCCTTGGGCGAGCCTCGCATCGACAAGGTCGGGCAGCCGAGCCACGGCGAACTCTACCTCAATTTGCGGGCCGCGGGGCAGAATCATCGGCTGTATATCAGCGTGCAGAACCAGTTCGCACGCCTTCACCTGACCCGGCGCCCGCTGACCAATCTGGCGGTGCCCACGGGCTTCACCATGCAGCTGCGCAAGCATCTGGAGGGGGCTCGCCTCGTGCGCGTGGAGCAAGTCGACCTGGAGCGTGTCGCCGTCCTGGTGGTGGCGGGACGTGACGAGCTGGGCGACCCGTACGAACGGCGTCTGGTGATCGAATTGATTGGCAAGTATGCCAACCTGTTCCTGGTCGACGGGGGCACGGAAAAAATCCTCGGCTGTTTGCGGCCGGTGACGGAGGCCATGTGTGGGGTGCGGCAGCTGGCCGGGGGGCTACCCTACGATCCCCCGCCGCTGCCCTCGGGCAAGTGCGCCCTCGGGGCCCTGGGGGAGGCCGACCTGGCCCGGATTCTGGCCCAGCCGGGACGCCTGGCGGATGCGCTCAGCCGCGCGATCGCCGGATTTGGTCGCAGCACCGCGCAGCAGCTGTTGCTGACAGCCGGCTGGGATCCCGCCATCGAGGTCTCCGCGGTGTCCCTGGAGTTGCTGCGTGGGGTGCTCCAGCGCGCGGCCAGCAGCCTGAGTCGAGGCTGGTTCGGGCCGCGCAGGCTCGACGGGGAGGCACTGGATTTTTCGATGTGGTGGCTGGGCGACACGGCCCCTGTTGGCGCCGCCTCCGCCTCGGCCGTGCTCGACGATTATTTCGGTGGCCATGAGCAGGCGACGCGCTTCCTGACGCTGCAGCGGCGCTTGCGTCAGGAGGTCGATGCGCGGCTGACGCGTCAGGCCGAACGGATGGCCACCTGGCAAGCCGCGATCGCGCAGGCCAGCGAAGCGGAGCGCGTGCGCGAACTGGGCGATCTGCTCACGGCCCACATGCACCTGTTGCAGGTCGGGCAGAAGGTCGTGACGGTGAGTGATTACTTTCGCGAAGGAGCGCCCCCCCTCGAGATCGCGCTGGCGCCCGACCTCAGTCCGACGCGCAACGTACAGGCCTATTTCAAGCGCTACCAGAAGCTCCGCAATGCGGCTCGCGTGAGCCTGACGTTGCAGGAAGCGGGAGCGCTCGAACAGCGCTATCTGGAGCAGCTGGCGGCGTCGTTGGATTGGGCTGGTGAGCTGCGCGATCTGGAAGAACTGGCGGCCGAGCTGGCCAGCTCGAACGGCAAGGCCGCGCCGGCGAATCCGGCCGGGCGACGGCCGCCACAGCCCCTCACGCTTGAACATCCTTCCGGCGCGCGGCTGCTGGTGGGCAGGAACAGCCGCCAGAATGATCTGGTCACCTTCAAGGAGGCGCGGCCCAGCGATTGGTGGCTACACACGCGCGATGGCCCCGGTTGCCACGTCGTGATCCGTTCGGCTTCAGAGCCCGGCGAGTCCTTGCTGCGCGAGGCCGCCCTGCTGGCGGCCTGGTTCTCCCCGGCGCGCCACAGCAGCCAGGTGGCGGTGGTCTACACCCGCAAGAAGCACGTGAAAAAAATCCCCGGCGGGCCGCCGGGGCTGGTGCGTTATGAGCAGGAGCGGACGCTGTTCGTCACGCCGGATGCCGAACGCGTGGGTACCTTGCTGGCGCTGGCGCGCTGACAAATGAGTCAGGCGGCCACACGTTGGTGTGGCCGCCTGAAAAGAGTCCGAGTGGTCTCTAACGGTTTAGCGCTGGAAGCAGTTCCGGCAGTAGACCGGGCGCGCCCCCGTGGGCTTGAACGGCACCTGGGTCAGCGTGCCGCAGGTGGCGCAGACGGCCTCGTGCATTTCGCGCGGACGGCTGGGGCCGCCACCGAAGCCACCGGCGCTGCGGCCGCCACCTTGGTTGCGTTGCGCCTTGGCAGCGTCACGACAAGGGCGGCAACGACGCGGGGCGCTGAAGCCTTTCTCGGCATAAAACGCTTGCTCGGATTCGGAGAATTCAAAGTTGGTGCTGCAATCAGCACAGGTGAGAGTTTGCGTCGCCATGTTTGAGTTCGACTGCCTTTCTTCAGGTTTTCGACCAGTTGAAGTCCTAGTACCAATCCCAGTGTGTCATCGTCGCCCCTTTGGAGAAAGGCCATCTTGAGTCATTCGAGTGGCTATGGTTCACAGTCGAACTACGCCATGATCTGCGAAGAGGACACACAGCAACAGCATACCACGTCAGGCGGGTCGTGCAGTGATGGTTGGCCCCTGAGACGGATTTTTCTTCACGTGAGGCTGAAATCGGCCATCTGAGAGGCGATGTAATGGACCTGGTCGCGGAAAATGATCACGCTCTGGTCCTGGTCGGCCAGTTTGGCGGTCGCCAGCCCGTGCTCCTTCAGATAGCCGAGCCATTTCACGAACGCATATTCGGAGTCGAAGGAGACGGATAGTTGCGCCTGCGCGAAGTGGATCGTGGCCCTCACCATGGTCTGTTGTGTCCTCCGGATGGACCGATGCCGCGGTCCAGGCCCCTGGCCGCCCCCGGGAGGGCGGCCCCGGCCAGCATCATGCGGTGAATGGGACGCCTGCGCTGTGATCCGGGTGTCTCCGGTTTTGCGCGACTTGGCGAACAGGGGCCCGGGCTAGCGAGGCTGGCCGGGTTCACGGCGCGATCAGGGGGCGCCTTGCAGGTAGGTGCTGAGTTCCGTCAGACGCCCCGTGTAGATCAGGACCCCCACCACGACCAGCAGCAGGCCCGAGGCAATTTCCACCTTGCGGAAATGGGCCTTGATCGAGTCGAAGAAGGCGTAGAACTGCTTGATCAGAAGGGCTGCCAGCAAGAAAGGGACGCCCAGGCCGGCCGAGTAGGCGGCCAGCAAGACGATGCCCTGGTTGATCGTCTCGGAGGAAGCCGCCAGCGTGAGAATACCTGCCAGGATCGGCCCGATGCAGGGCGTCCAGCCGAAGGCGAAGGCACAGCCCACCACGAAGGCCCCGACCAGGCCGAGCGGTTTGTTGGTGACCTGAAAGCGTTTTTCCTTGTACAGGGCCTTGATCGGGATCAGGCCGGTCATATGCAGGCCGAACAAGACCAGCAGCACGCCGGCGATCTTGCTCAGCAGCGGTAACTGGGCCAGCATCTGCGTGCCCAGAGCGGTGGCGGAGGCGCCCAGCGCCACGAAGACCGCCGAGAAACCGAGCACGAAGAAGAGCGCATTCAGGAACACCGCGCCGGTCTGCGGCACGGGTTGGTCCGGGCTCGTGTCGCCTTGGCGCAGGGCGGCCAGGTTGACCCCCGAGATGAAGGATAGGTAGCCCGGCACCAGCGGTAGCACGCACGGCGAGAGGAAGGAGAGCAGGCCCGCCACGAAAGCCCCCACGATGCCGATGTCTGGTGTCATGTCAAACCCTCCCGAAGCCAGCTGCGGTGCGATCGTATCACCCTGGCCAGTCGGGCGGCCAGCGCAAGACCTGCCGGGGGACCGCCGCTATCAGGTGCTCATGCCGCCGTCCACCACGATCACCTGCCCATTGATGTAGTCGGCCGCCGGCGAGGCCAGAAAGGCATAAACGCGGGCCACATCCTCAGGTTGGCCAAGGCGGCGCAGCGGGGTGCGAGCCTCGGCCAGCGCCAGCACCTTGGCCGGCACCGTGGCGGTCATCTCCGTGACGATGAAGCCGGGGGCCACCGCATTGGCGGTGATGCCCAGGGGGCCCAGCTCCTTGGCCCAGGTCTTGGTCATGGCGATCACGCCGCCCTTGGCGGCGGCATAGTTGGTCTGGCCGAAGTTGCCGTGCAGTCCCACCGTGCTGGCCGCGTTGATGATCTTGCCCTGCTTCGCGCGGACCATATGGGGCGCGACGGCCTGGGTGCAGGCGTAGACGCCTTTCAGGTTGACGGCCAGCACACGGTCGAACTGCGCCTCGCTCATGGTCTCCAGCCTCGCATCTGCGGTGATCCCGGCGTTGTTGATCAGCACATCGATATGGCCAAACGCTTCCATCGCGGTGCGCACCATCTCCCGCACTGCCGCGCTGTCAGACACGTCGGCCACCACCGGCAGCATGGTCTGTTCGGCGTCCGGCCGGGCGGACGTCAGCGCCGCGAGCGCGCTGGCATCTTGATCCACGGCGGCCACCCGCCAGCCCTCGCTGGCCAGCAGGCTGGCCGTTGCACGTCCGATGCCGCGTGCCGCTCCCGTGACGATCACCGCCCGGTCGTTGTCTGGCATCCTGACCCTCCTTCTGAACGCGTGGCGCGCGCCTCATCATAGCCGGTTCCGGGGAGGTCGGGCGGGCGGGCGAGACGCGAGCGCGGGGCGACTGGTACGATCGTCGGGATGGAACCTGCTTCGCCGTGCATTCGTCGCTGTGAACTGTCGCCCCGGCGCGACGTTTGTCTCGGCTGCCATCGCACCTGCGCGGAAATCGCGGCCTGGAGCTCGCTGGATGCAGCGGGCAAGCGACAGGTGCTGGCGCGGATCGCGCGGCGAACCGGGGCGCGGTCCCACGGGCCGCGAGAATGAGCAGGCTGGCGGCGATCCGAGCCTCCGGCTGGCGCCCTCGGGCCCTCGGGCTGGGGGTGGCTGGCCTGATGGCCTGTTCGGCCGCGCCGGAGGTGCCGATCGCACCGGCGGCGGTCTCGCCGCGTCCGTCCCGTTCGCCGGCCGTCTCACCGTCGCCGGCGCTCAGCCCTTCGCCCTCCCTGGCGCCGGCGCCCTCGCCGGTGACGGTCACGCACGTGACGGGCGTGGTGCGCGTGCCGCCCGGGGTGATCGCCCCGGGGCCTGTCGATCTGAGCCGCCTGGGGGGGAGTGTTGCGCTGCCGCGTGCCTGGCGCGCCCGCTTGTCGGCGCTCAGTCTGACGCCGCTGGTGGGGGCTCCGGTGCAGGCCTTCACGGCGGTCGGACAGCCCCTTGGCGAGCCCGTTTTCACCGGGGGGGATGGGCGCTATCGCCTGGAAGGGCTACCCGTTGGCGGCGGCCCCTTTCGCGTCCGCGTGGGCATTCGCACCGGTCTGTCCGGGCCGTTGGTGCTGGAAACGGTGGCGAGGCCTGGAGAGGTTCTGTTTCACGACATCGATCCGGCCACCACGCTGGTCACCTCGGCCGTGCTCTCGCGGGCGGCCGGCGCGCTGGACGGTGTGAGCTCTCGAGACTTCGATCTCGCCGCGCTGCTGGTGCGACGCTCGCTGGATCTGGCCGTGCTGGAAAAGCTGGCCGAGCCGCAGGCGCAACTGGCGGTGGTCCAGGCGATCGCCAGCCGCGAGCTGGACCTGGCCCAGGCGCTCGCCACCATGGCGAGTCCTCCCCCCTCCAGCGCGCCGGTTCCCCTTCCGAGCGCCCTGCTGGCCTCTCCCACCGTCGTGGCTTCGCCCACGACTGCGCCCCCCTTGCCCACGCCCACCCCCACCGCGCCGCTTCCGACCCCGCGTCCGCTGCTCACGCCCTGGACCCCGGCCACCCCGGTGCCCTTTGGCGGCGTGCTGGGCCTGACGCGCCTGACCCGCCTGGCTGGCTGGGATGTGCCGGGCTTCTTCGACGGACAAGGTGAGCAGGCCCGCTTCGGCGAGCCGGCCGGGATGGCCTTCGATGCCGCAGGCCATCTGTATCTGGCCGATCGTGGCAACCACGTGGTGCGGCGGGTGACGATGGGCGGGGGGGTGGTCACGCTGGCGGGCGACGGAATCGCGGGGCCCGCAGCGGAACTGGTGGAAGGCGCGGAGGCCCGTTTCGACCACCCGGCCGAGGTGGCCGTGATCGATGCGCGCACCCTGGTCGTCGCTGACACGGGCAACCATCAGCTGCGCCTGGTCAGCCATCTGGACGGGACGCGGGCCCAGGTGACGGTGCTGAGCGGGGATGGCCTGCCCGGGTACGCGGAGGGTTTTCCCCCCTTCGCCCGTCTGGCCAGTCCCGGGGCCATGGCCTATGACGGGCGCGGCAGTCTGTTCGTGGCTGACGTCGGCAGCGATACCGCCGCAGCTCGGATCGTGCGGGTGGAGCTGAGCACAGGCTTCGTGCATCCGTATGCCGGGGGCAGCAACAAGGGCGTCGTGAACGGACCTGCCGCCCAGTCCCGCTTCCGGTATCCCGCGGGCCTGGCCGTGCGCTGGCGTGGGAGCATCCGGGAGCTCTGGGTCGCGGACCGCGAGGCGGGCAACATCCGCCGCATCATCGACGATCCGGCGGCTGCGGGCCCGGTGGTGAGCACGGCGGTGGGACCGAGCGATGCCGTCGCCGAGGGGCGCGACCCCAGGGTGTACGGCTGGCGGGACACCCTGCCCTTTGCCGAGGTCCGCTTCAAGCGTCCCGGGCGGCTCGCCTTCGCACCCAACGGCGATCTGTTCGTGGCTGACACGGAGAGTGGGTACGTGCGCTGGCTTCGCTTCGACGGCCGCGACCTGAGCGAAGTCAGCACCCTGCGGCCGGCCTTCGTCTCGACGGGGGGCAGCCAGAGCCCCTTCACGCTCCCGGCGCTTTACGGTCTGGCCGT
>JAYKJB010000130.1 GCA_035285325.1 Candidatus Sericytochromatia bacterium | reverse complement strand
TCGCGCAGTACGAGGGCTTCTACGCCAGTGTGTTCTACAGCCACCTCGCCGCTCTCGGCCTCGATACGCGCGTGGAGGACGCCACGAACAAAGGACGCATCGACCTGGCGACGCGCCTCGGCGACCGCTCCCGGCCATCCCTGGCCTCCGCGGAATCAGCCCATCCGTGGGCAAGCCGGGTTTATCTCTTTGAGTTCAAGGTCGTCGAGCAGGTACCGGAGGGCCGGGCACTGTCGCAACTGCAGGCCAAGGGCTATGCCGAGAAGTACCGGGAACCCGGCGTCACCGTGACCCTCGTCGGCATCGAGTTCAGCCGCGAAGAACGCAACATCGTGGCTTTTGAGGTGGCCGCAGGCTGAGGCGTCGCCGCCCTCTGGTGCTCGGCCCGGACCCTCAAATTGCCGGCTCAGGCCACCCTCCATCCACCCCGCTGACCCGCACCAACTCTACCCCCAGCAGGGCCGCACAGCCCTCCGGCGGATGCGCCGCCAGGGTCTCGGCCATACGGGCCATCGCGTGTTCGGGCACCTGGCGCGGGCGGGCGGCGTTGCGGGTCAGGCAGACGTCGTAGGGGGTCTCGAAGTAGACGAAGCGCACCCGGTAGCCCGCCGCACGACAGCGTTCCGCCAGCGCCCGGCGGTGGATGGGTTCCAGGTTGGTGTCCGAGACGACCACCGGGCGCCCTGCGGCCAGGGCCGCGGCCAGGCGGGTGTCGCGCAAGGCCAGGGCCTCCAGCGTGACGCTCTGGTTGCTGGCATCACCGCTGACCTCGGCCCGGCAGGCGTCCAGATTCAGCTCCTCGAAGCCCTCCAGGGTCGCGGCAAAGGTGGATTTGCCGGCGGCGGGTAGGCCGATGGTGATCAAGGCGAGCACGGCGAACCTCCCGCTCGATGGGCGTGGCGGCTTCATCATAGCGCGCTTGGTGCGCCCATGCGACGACCGCCGGCAAGTTGTTTCCAAGCTGGCAGAGCGGGGTATGTCTCCCCGGTTGCCGCTGGCTGTTGCTTGCTTGGGGGGACTGCGCGTGTACCAGGTGCGGGTGGTGGAAGAGGGCGGACAGCCGGTGTTGCGCGTGAGTACGCCGGCAGGTCGACTGCTCAAGGTGGTGCTGCGCCCCTCGTTGTCTGAGGCGGTCGCCCAGCTCAAACCGGAGCTGGCGCGGGAACGTGTCCACAGGCTGGCTTGTGACGGGCTGGGCCTGGCCGTGGGCTGCGCGCTTGGTCGTTGGGCACCTGAGCTGCCCTGGCGCTTGGCGGCGGAGGCGGTGGTGCAGCTGGAGGGCGGGATGCTGCGGATCCGACCCTCGGGCGCGGAGGGGTTCACGATGGCCCTGCCCGAGCGGGTCGAAGAGGCGGCGGCCGTGCTGCAAACGGCCGTGCGGGCTTGGCCGAGCCTGGCGGGTCCGCAGGCGCCGGCCGTGAACGACCCTCAGCTGGCCGCTGGCATTGTGCTCGGCATCCTTCTGGCGACCCAGGAGCCAGAACTGACGGACCTCTCTTCGCCTGCCGCGCCGTCGCTCGATCGTGGTCCGATGCCGGACCATCTGGAGCAGGCGCTCAAACCCTTTTGGACCAAGCTCGTCAGCCACCTGCGCAACGGCTTGCCAACCGAGCCCGTGCTGGCTCAGGCCCGCGCCGTGCCCGGCGTGGCCAGCCATCCGCGCGCCTTCGACGAGTGGCTGTCGTCGGCGCAGCGGCGGGGGCGCAAGGAGAAGCGTGCGCTGGAAGAATTCTTGCAGGTGGTGGCGCGCTGCGGTCCGGATGCGCCCGAGGTCGAACGCACCGTGAACCGAATCATCAGCGAGATGCGCTGGAAAGCCTTCCGGTTCGTGGCCGACAAGCGGCTCGACTACCTTCGCGCCCAGGCCCGCCTGCGCGTGGCTCAGGCGGCCCCCACCCCGGTGGGGTCGGCCGTGCGGGCGGGCGCGTTCGACCATCGCATCCAGGCCCTGGCGCCCGCGGCGCACTGGCGCCTGTATATCGACGAGAGTGGCGATGGGGCCCGCAAGGCCTTCGACCAGACGCGCGCGGCCCTGCGCGACAGCTACACCCCCTGGCAGGTGGGCGTGCTGGTGCCGGAGGGGGCTGATTTGCCGCCCCTGCCACGCGGCTTTCACGCGCGCAGCATCGAGGATCCGGAAACGCTCGATACGCATCTGCAAGACCTGCTGGACCGTCCCGTCGGGGTGTTCGGCCTGCACGTCGCCGCCCTGCCCATCTCCCACGGTGACGCCTGGCTGCAGGGGGCGCTGGAATTGGTGCGCTGGGTTGCGCTGTTGCTGCCGTTGGCGGGCAACACCGTGCTGGAGGTGCAGATCGAGCAGCGCGGCGATTATGGCCCCTCGAAAGACATCCGAGCCACCGCCGACCTGCTCATGCGCCAACTGGCCGAGGTCGATGCGGCGCGGGCGGCGCAGCTGGCCATCAGCCTGCGCTTCGTCGAGAAGGATGCGGCCGCGCACCTGGGGTATGCCGACCTGCTGGCCTTCGCCTGGGGGCAGCGATCGTCGCATACGCGGGCCATGATGGCGCAGTCGGGCCTGCTCGGCACCTGCTTGCTGGAGGGCGATGCGGCGAGCCTGCGGCGGGACTGGGAGGCGCTCGGAGCCGGGCGCCTGCCGGATGCGGCCGGTTGGCAGCGCCTGGTGGCCCGGGCGGAGGCGCGGGTTCCCGGCAGCCTGGTGGCGATGATGCTGGCGCGCGTGGCGCAGCGCGCCCAGGCGGAGGTGCCCTACTGGCGATCGTTGTGCGAGGGCGTGCTGGCGCACCTGGATGGCCGGGATGTGAACCTGGTGACGGTCGGCGAGGCCGTGACGGAACTGGCCCGTTGCCAGCCGGTCGGCGAATCGCTCACGCCCCGGCTGGAACTGGCGTTTCGCACCGCGCGCCTGTGGCACGCCAACCACCGCGGCGCGATTGAACTTGCCGAGGCCAGCGCGCTGGAGGCGCTGGGCCAGCGCCTGTTTGAGGAAGTCCCCACGCTGGTCTGTCAGGCCGATCTCGTGCGGGCTGTCACCCACACCAACCGGTTCGATTTCGCCGGTGCGACGGCGGCGATCGCCCGCTGGCGAGACCAGCGTCCCGAGGTGGCCGGCCTGCAACACCACGGCCGCCTGCTCAGCACGCTCGGCCAGCACGCGGCCTTTCGCGGCCAGCACAGCGAGGCCCTGGCGCTCTTTGAGGCGGCCCTGGCCTGCTTTGCGCGCTTGTCCGAGCCGGCCATGGCCAGCCGGGAGGCTGCGCAGACCGGCACCTACCGGGCGATCGCCCTGCAGGATGCGCCGGAGGCTGATCCCGACGCGCGCAGGGCGGCCCTGGTGGGTTTGGCCGGAGCGCTGACGCCTGCGGCGATCGCCGCCTGGCCCGGCCGCGAGCAAGACCCCTACATTCACCACGCCCTGTTGCGCTGGCTCGTGGCCCACGGCAGCCCTGCCGAGCGCAGCGCTTACCGCGAAGCCAGCGGTCTGTGGGCCGCCCAGGCGTTTCACCCCTGGGAGCTGATCGAGGCCTATCGCGGGCTCCTGTTCTGGGAGGCGGGCGATCGGGAGCAGGCCGCCGCCTTCTTCGAGAGTGCCATCCAGCTGGCCACGGCGCCTGAGCAGGGTCCCACCGTGCAGCTCATCGGGGCCGCGCTGGCCCGCCTGGCCGAGCGACTCGGCCTACGGCCCGCGGAGCCAGCCCCCGAGGCGCTGCAGGCCCAGCTGCCCCAGGCACCCTGGCCGGCCTGGGAGGCTTCGACACCGCTGACCCGGCTGGATGAGGCCTGGGCCTGGCTTTCGCGTATGTTGCCTTTCAATTTCCGCTGAGGGAGTTGGACGAGTGCGACTTGTCGGAGCCTTGCCAATTCAGTTCAATGACCACCTCGCGCCATTTTGCCAAGGTCATCATCGTCAGCGGTTGTGTGACCTGTCGCCAATAAGCGGTTTGATTGCCACCAAAAACCGCGCCAGAGAATGAGAATTCGCCGTGCCACACCCACCGGAACGTCATACGGAACAAGTGCCACAGGCCCTGGTCGGATGTCTTGGAACAACCGGCTTCGTCCTACTATGTGTCTTTTTTATCGCTCGGTTTGCCGGTTTCAAGGCTCCAGGGGTGAGCGATTCCTTGCCTTCATCGCCGCCCTCAGCGGAAAAGACAAAAAAGGAGCATTCCCTCGATAACTCATTTTCAGACCGCTTTGGGAGGGCCGAAGCAGACGCTCTGAACTCCGAAAAATCACGCGGTGATCGATTTCACGAGGCGATGAGCTTCCGCGAAGCCCCGTCACCGCCTGCGTTAGGGCCACCGCTCATCGACAGGTTCCAGGGTTGGGAGGGATTCAACTTGGGGGGCTCTATCCCCAGTGAACGGTTGACGGGCGAAGCGAGGCGAGCGCACAACGAGACAGATCCCCTTCCCTTTCGTCTGCCGGACCTGGCGATTGACACTGACATCCCTCATACCGTGGGGGCCTGTAAGGGTCTATTTGAGAGCCCTGGAAAGTTCGGACTAGCCTATCTGCCAGGCCTGCAAATCGAGGGAAATAGAAAGCTCTCAGAGGGAACCATCTCGTGGGTGCTTCACTACTGGCAAGGCAAACTCGCCATCATCTCGCTGGATTTCACCGCCATTGAGGGCTTTGAGGGCAAAACAGCGCTGCAAAAAAAGTATGGGCCGCCGAACCACCCGTGTGGCTGGGTCGGGCAACGCGTGATCGCGTTCGATCATGGGGAGCTCAACCTCAAGAGGGGCATCAGAAAGTACGTGATTTACCAATCTGCCCCACTTACCAAGGAGGTGATCAATAGCCTTCGACGGGAAGCCAACTCATTGAAGCAAGCGGAGGAGCAGGCACGGCTCAGACAAGAAAGCGACCGCAAGCGTGCAGAAGAGTCTTTATAGGCAGGCTTCGCGAAACGGAGTGCAACTCCGGAGTGTGGAATGGTTGGGCGTTGCATCAGGTCCTCGGTGACCCGACCTCACCCCGCATGATCCAGCAGAGATGGCGCTGTAGCCCTCGGCGCAGAGCCTCTCGCCAGAGCACCAGACCAACCTGCCACAAGCAGCCGGAAAGGCCGCTGCCCAACATCAAGCCGAGCAGTACGCGCACCTCGTTCGTGCTGTCTCCGCCCCCGATCATGCCGACCAACTTGTCTGCCAATCCAAACACAACTAGCAACGGGCACAGCAGCACCGCCCGCCTTGTTGCGAGTAGCCAAAGCCCTCCCAAAGCAAAACCGAGATAGCCGCCCATACATCGCGCGCATAGGGGAAACTGTTCAGCGCCAAAAAAGAGTGAACGTGCCGGAAGCTGGTGACACAAGCCTATAAGGCTTCTTGCCGCCGCACCGTCAGCGCGGCAGGCCTCCATCATCACGTAGATGGAAAACAGTGAACCGCTGGCAGCCAGAAACAAGATGACGCCGGCAACGAAGGCGGGCACCAACCAGCGAAGGTAAGAGTCCACGGCTACGACCGGCGTCGAGCGAACTGCCCGACGAGTTGCAGGCCGAGGGCTGCCCCAATCAGGATGCAACCGAAGAAGCCTGAGGCGCGCACCAGGAAGACGATGCCCACTACCGGAGCAAGAAAAGGGCAACATTGGGCAACGACGATCGAGGCGCCGGCTTCCCAGAATGTCCTGCTAAGAACCTGCCAAGGCCAACACCAGAGGCCATCGAGGACGTAGAGTAAGACGGAATACACCAGCGAACCGAGCAACCCGCCAAATGTTCCAGCAGCAACCAGCGTAAAGGTCTCTGCAACACTCAATGGGACCTCGTGAAGATCGTCATCGGGCATTGGGTGATTGCCTGATCATCTTTCCTGGAGCGTGAGGGGGCATTTCCGGGGCTTCATTCGCCGCCGATGAATGCTTTCCCATAAGAACTTCAATCAACGAGTCGAAACGGGGATAGATACGAATCTCAATGCGGCGATTCAGTGCCAGGTCACGTTCGGAGCGCGCATTTGAAACCAGCGGGCGGAATGGGCCACGCCCCACGGCGATGATGTCATATTTCGCTCTCGAGAGCCCGCACGCAGACTCCCAGAATTCTGCGACGGCGCGCGCGCGTTTGTCGGACAGTTCCAAGTTGTAGTCGGCAGAACCCTGGCTGTCCGTGTGCCCCTCAATGCTGACCTGCAGGCTGGTGACAGAGCCCGCACCAAACTTGTCCAGCACCCCCTTCAGCTTGAGCCCGATGCCGGCAAGGCGTGTCTTTCCCTCCGGACGGAGGACGGAAGAGTCGAAGTCGAACAGCACGGCTTCACCCAAGCGCAGGGAGCCACGGTCGGCTTTGGCATCGGGCCCCCGAAGGGGTTGAAGCACCTCCTTGTCGATGCGTCCCACCAGCGACTCGAGTTCGATGAGGCGAATGACGTTCACGAAGTTTTGAACGCTCAGCGTCAGGAACAGGATGATGACCGCCAAAAACAGACCTGTCATCCCGTCCGTGAAGGCGGGCCAGAAGTTGAACAGATCCTCGCTGCCGCGGTGGCGCCTCACGAAGCCGCCTCACCTTGTGCCTGTGTGACATTGGCACCCGCGACCCCGGCTGATGACGGCATCGTGGCTTCGGCGTCGTGTTTGCGTCGGGTCGCGTGACCCAACCTGCGGTACTTGGGGCGGTGGTGTGGATCCCTCAAGGCCCCGAAGTCATCCATCAACCTGCGCCACCAGGGACGCTCCAGGCACTGCAAGATCATATGGAGCAGCTGGCCCTGAAACGCAACCACTGCCTCGGGTTCACCTGATGACGTGTGGACGTCGGCTTGACGATAAGCTTGGACGGGCACGTCGCGCTCGCGAGCCTCGAGGAGCGTCACCAACTGTGAAAACAAGGTCCTGAGCTCTTGGAGCCCTTTCGCCGTATCCGCCGCGGCGCGCGCTTGGGCGTTGTCTTGCTGCGCCTTGGCCATTTCCCCTAAGGCTACCACCTGCTCGGCCATCAGCTCACTCTGTCGGTTCTGGCTGTCCATCAGGCGAGCGTTGAGGCTCCCCACGGCTTCCGCCTGACGCTCGAAGCCCGTATGCAACGAGGTCAGCACGCGCGGAAGATCTTCCAGGATGTGCGGTTGACGCCGGGAGTCGAGCGTCATCAAGGCTGCCACCAACTGGCTCGATAGTTCAGCGTGGCGTTCCACGACCCCACGCAAAGACGTCACGGTCCCGTGAAGGTCTTCGTTGAGAGAATTCAGTAGTGACTGATGCTGGTCCTCCGCCTGTTTGCGCTCGGCCAACATTTGATGGAGCGCGGACAGGCTGGACAGGGCAACTTCGCGCACCAGTCCGTTGTCTTTGGCGATCGTCGCAAAACCTTCACGGGTAGCCGTCAGCAGTTGCGCCAACGTCTCCGGCATGTCTTCAACGCTGGCCTGCGGCTGGACCAGGGGAACTACAAAGCGCTCCACCGCGGCCGCCACCTGGACCATGAGCCCCTGGCGACGCTTCAAGACAAGGTTGAACCACAGTCCCAGACCCAAGGATGCCAGCAGCGCCATCACTGTCCGCTGGAAGGCCTCCACCATGCCAGCGAGCACGCCATTGAGCCCTGCCACAAGGGCACGGAAGGCGACACCCACGTCAACCTGGCTTTGCAGGGCTTGGATCATGGCTCCAGATT
>JAYKJB010000129.1 GCA_035285325.1 Candidatus Sericytochromatia bacterium | reverse complement strand
ATCCGTCCGGCCACAGCACCTTTTCCGGAGCCGGCGCGGCCGTGCTCTCGCGCGCCTTTCCGGCCCAAGCGGCGCGCTTCGAGGCCCTGCGGGACGAGATGTCCAACTCGCGCATCTGGGGCGGCATTCATTTCCGCACCGACTGCGTGGATGGCGTGAACCTTGGCAAGCAGGTCGGCGACCTGCACGCCGACGCTTACGAGCGCGAGGCGAAATGAGCGGGGTGGGGAGAATGCTCGGCCGTGCCGCCTGCTTGGCGCTGGCTGCCATCGTCGGGCTGCTCGCCTGTAGCAGTCCGGCGACGGTGGGACCCGCCCCGGGGGAGACCCCTCTGACGGTCGAAGCGGGCGCTGCGACCTGGCGGCCGCTGGTGGTGAGCGACATGGCGGCGCTGCCGGACCCGGCACCGGAGACGGCCCGGCAGGCGGCCGATCTGGCCGAGGTCAAGGCCTGGCTGGGGCGTTTGACGGCCGGGGAGCGCGAGACGGTGGCCTACTGGAACAGTCAACCGGCGCCGGTGCGCTGGAGCGAGACGGCGCGCGACATGACGATCGAGGCGGGCCTGGTGCCACCGCGGGCCGCGCGCACGCTGGCCATGGCGCACACAGCCATCTACGACGCGACCCTGGCCGTCTGGGCCGCCAAGGCGCGGCATCGGCGCGCCGCGCCTGCCCGGCTGGACCCCACGCTCCAGCCGGTCCTGCCTGAAGAGGTGGGGGTGCCGAGCTATCCCTCGGAGCACGCGGCGATCGCCTATGCCGCGGCGACCGCGCTGGCCGAGGTGTTCCCCGAGCAGCGCAACGACCTGCTGGGGCGTGCCCGGGCCGCGGCCGAGAGCCGCATCGCCGCCGGGGCCAACCTGCGCGGCGACGTGATCGCCGGGCAGGCGATCGGGGAGGCCGTGGCGGCCCAGGTGGTGGCCCGCGCCCGTGAGGACGGCAGCAGCGTCAAGCCGAGCCTGCCGCTGGCCGTCCAGCCCGGCCAGTGGACCCACACGGGGCCGATGGAGCCGCTGGCCGGCAGCTGGCGCCCCTGGCTGCTCACGGACCCTGCGGCCTACTCGCTGCCGCGGCCCCCGTTTCCGGGCGAGCCAGGTTTTCAGGCGGGTCTCGACGAGGTGGAGACGGTCGGGCGCAACCTGACCGCCGAGCAGAAGGCGATCGCGCTGAAGTGGAACCTGGATGCCCCGGCCGCCCAGTGGAACGACATCATCCGCCCGCTCGTGCGCGCCCACGGCCTCAACACGCCCCGGGCCGCCCGCGTGCTCGGCTATGCCCATGCCCTGATGGCCGACACCTTCATCACGACATGGCGCAACAAGTACCAGATCCTGCTGCCGCGCCCCAACATGGCCGACCCGAATTTCAAGTCGTTCGTGATGACGCCGCCGCATCCTTCCTATCCCTCCGGCCATTCCTCGTGTTCGATGGCGGCCGCGGCCTACTTGTCGGCGGTTTTTCCGGAGGAGGCCGCGCGGGTGCGGGCGATGGCGGAGGAGGCGGCCGAGTCCCGTCTCTATGGCGGGATCCACTATCGCCGCGACAACGAGGACGGTAAGCAGCTCGGGCAGCGCATTGCCGAGGCGGCCCTGCTGCGCGCGCGCGCCGATGGACTGCCCTGAAAGAGGCGCGTCGAGTCACGTCGCTTGCTTCGCCTGGGGGCCTCTTTCAGAACCGATCAGCCTTGGCTTCTGTCGCGCCTCACGGGTTTGGCGCCGGTGGCGCTCGCGCGGACCAGGCGCGCACCTTGTCGCTTCGACCGCGCGCTCAGCCTTACGCTGCTGGTTGACTCGGGGCACACGCGGTATCACGCAAAAAACGGACTTTGCCGAAATGAAACTTAAAAAAATTGCTTGAAATGTAATGGGGATAAGGTTTTCGGGTTTTAGGGGGGGGCGGGCGGATTCGCCCCGGCAGGCCTCTTTTCAGCATCCTGACACGATTGTGAGCGAAGTCACCGTGCCGGAACATCACGTGGCCTGACTCGCTCGGCGCCTGGCGCGTTCGGGACAAACAAGCGAATTTATGTCATGCTGTCGCGCGTTTCCGAGAAGAACCGCTCGGTCCTGATAGAGAAGGACTGCTCGGGATTGTAAGAGTCAGTTCTCAAGCTTGCTCTGAGATGGTCACTGAACGCTGCCTTGAAGGGGAAACGGATGAACAAAGCAGTTTTGCCGCTCGTCGTGATGGCTTGTGCGACCGCGCTGGGTTGCACCTGGTGGCCTGGCGCTGCGCCGCAAGGGCAGAGTCGTGTCCAGTTGAACGTGGATGTCGCCGACTTGTCGGGCAGCTATCGCCTGCAAGTGGCTCCCGCCCAGGACTGCGTCTCGACCGCCGTGTTGGAGAATGGCACCTCGACCGACATCTTGAATGTCGATGAGATCGGCGCGTTCACTGCGGCACGATTGGAACGGGTCGACTTCTATTCCAAGTTGTCGGGTTCGAGCGACGCACCGGTGCTGGTGAGCAGCGTGGCAAGTTCCGCCCTGAACACGGTGGCGCTCTCGGTGCCTGCGGCCTCCAATCTGGACATCAGCTGGAAGGCTTACCATCGCAAGGATGCGCGGGTCACCAATCCGGCGGTGCTGGTCGAGAGCCAGTACAACGGAACGGCCGGCGGTTCGAGCACCATCCAGGTGACCAGCCCTGCGCAGGGCGCCACGGCCAGCAAGACCATCACGATTTACCTGGCCAACCGCTGCTATGCGGGTCAGTTTGGCAGCGGCGCTTTGCAGGTTCAGACGAACAGCGCGGCTTCACCCACGGCCGAACACCTTCCCGCCCAGTAGTTCCCGGCCATTCGCTCCGTTGGTTTGGCTTTCCCACTTCGCACCTTCGAGGGTTCACCATTGATACAGCATAAGAAGTTGCTCATCTTGACCGCGATTGCCGCTGCTTGCACGGTGATGGGTTGTACGCCTTTCGCGGGCATCAACCCCACCGGCGCCGTGGCGCCGGCGTCGGCTCGCGGCTTTCGCCTGAAGGGCGTCGTGTCGCTCAACGACGCGCCGGTGCCCAACGCCCACATGCGGGCATTCGATCTGGCCACCGGGAAGGAACTGGTGCTCGTGCCCTACTCGGAGCAAGGGATGCCGCGTCCGGCGGTCGCTTCCCGGACCCTGGCCGATGGGCAAGGGCGCTTCGATTACGAGTTGCCCGTCATCACGACTGACCAGGTGATCAAGGTGGTGGCCGAGTGGGACGGACGGGCCTTGGTGGGCCTGGTCGATGGCACCGGCCGAACCGTCGGCGGCGCGCCGGAGTCGGCCAAGCATCGCTTGTTGCAAGCCGAGGCGACCCGCTTGCTGCAGCTGACCATCAACCTGAAGCTGACAGCGGCGACCACTTCCGCCGCCAAGTCGTTCGAGGGGGTGCTCAAAACCAGTTTCCAGTTGCGTGGCAATTCCGCTGCGAATGCCTTGGGCGCCGCCATGAAGGCTGCCAGTGAGGCGATCGCCGACCTGGAACGCAGCCTGAACCAGAAGTCTGCGGTTCAGGACCAGATCGCCCTAGCCTTGGATGATCGCGGTGAGTTCGACCCCACGGCGAAATTCCAGACCCTGCTCGATGGGGTGGGGCAGGTGGACCCCTTGCTCGGTCGCGTGGAAAGCTTGCTCAAGCAATTCTCTGAGATCCAGAAGCAAGAGGCGCCTCCCAAGAACCAGAACCTGGATGCGATCACCCAGGAAGACTTCCCGCTGGGTCGGATCAAGATCACGCTGGATGGCTCCTTCTCGTTCACGGATGAGTCGGGCAAGACGGTATCGGGCACTTTCGGCTCCGGCCAGTTCGTGCCAAACGACCAACCCTCCAGCACGCCGACCTCCACCCCGACCGCTGGACCTACCGCGACGCCAGTCCCATCACCGACGGAGACCCCGTTCTCGGGTGGCGGTCGGCGCAGCGAACCCACGCCCACGCCGCTCACCACCCTGACGGCCTCCGGGCCAGTCACCGTCGTGGCGGGCAACCTGGCAGACCAGAACCCATCGGCGACCCTGACGTGTGAGTTCTCGGATCCCAGCATCAACGCCGGGGCCACGCGTCCTTGCACCCAACTGCTGCCCTAATTGTCGTTCAGTGCGAAACAGGAGACAGGCATCCATGGCACGTTCTCAGACCAAAGCCGCTGCGGCGTTGGGTATCGCGGCTCTGCTGGCCAGCTGCGCCGCACCCGCAGCCCTGGAGCGCCTGGCGCCCCAGACCTTCGGCGACCGGGTTTCGCTCCCGGTTTCCTTCGACGTGGTGCCCAACGGGAAGCGGCGTTTGGCCGCGCAGGGCGATTGTGACATCCCCATCGCGGGCGGTTACGAACTCGATGACATCGCCAGCATGGCCATTCACGTGGATTACCCCGGCACCCCAACGGTTCACGTACTGGATGGCCTGAACGGTTCGCTGGATGCCTCCTCCACGGTGCGTCTGAGTGACCTGCAGCCTAACGCCACGGCCACCGTCTGGATTCAGGCCTACGGCTTGGGTTCGGAGCTGACGGTCTCCCAGAACGAGACGGCGACCAGTCTGCTGGATACCCGCTTCGGCGTCGATGGGGCCAACCATGTGCGGCCGTTGGCCATTGCGCAACGGCTGAAGATCAAATTCAAGCCGAGGCCCGTGGTCGGCAACTGGCAAGTCAACGGCTACTCCGATTACCCTGGCGTCAGCAAGATGCGCATCAGTCTGGCCGATCTGACCGCCACCGGGCCGAATCTGCCAGACGGGTGCTTGCAGGCTTCCTCCGTCAGTGGCGACCTGATCGGCACCTCGGGGGCGGCGATCTTCGGCAACCTGATTGTGGGCCACGTGTACCTGGCCACGCTGGAGAGTTACGACGGCTCCACGCCCATTGCCACGTTGACCACCGCGGCCTCCTTCACCCTGGATCCCAACTACATGACCTCTTCGTCTGGCACCTTGGATTTCGGCCAGATCGATGTCGTCGCGACGCCGGCGTTGCCATAAGGAGCCCTGCTGTATGAAGCCAATTCACATTCTGGCAGCCTTGGCTGTCTTGGCCGGTTGCACCGCGCCAGTTGAATTTCCCTTTGCGGGCAGTGGGCCTGCCGCCGTTTCCTCGCGCACCGGCGATCTGGTCGACTTGCCCGTGGAGCTGAAGATTCGCAGTGGTGCTGCTGAAAGCTATTCGCTGCAGGCCACCCCGGTGGCCACCGACGTGGTCGCCTCCGTTGCCGTGTCGTCCAATTCGGCGCAGGTGTTGACGAATGTGGCGTCCCAGGTGCGCGCGATCACGATCCAGGTGATCTCGAACGGCGTCTCCCAGACCGGGGTCCAGATGGTGCCCGCGCCCGCCTCTGCGGCTCTCTTTCCGTACGCGGCAGCTGGGGCGACCTCGACCTATTCGCGCTGGGAGATTTTCACGTTTCCCTCTGGTATTTCCTCCACCAATCCGCCCACGGCCACCATTCGTGGCCTGAAGAAGGGCGTGGTCCACCGTGCCATCGTGCGGGCTTATGGGGCCGGCGTGGTGCCGGCCACCGTCTATGACCCGACTGCCAATCCCACCGCGACCTCGCCCCTGTTGCTGTCCGACATTGCGGAGTCGACCACGGAGCTGGATC
This sequence comes from Candidatus Sericytochromatia bacterium, assembly GCA_035285325.1. Taxonomy (NCBI): domain Bacteria; kingdom Bacillati; class Candidatus Sericytochromatia; species Candidatus Sericytochromatia bacterium. The sequence goes on along the minus strand of JAYKJB010000129.1, from coordinate 15,177 downwards.
TGACCGGGTCGGTGCTGCCCACCAAGGCAAAGCTGACGCTCAGCCTGCTGCCCGTGACGGCCACGCTGGGGATCTGGTTCCCGGACCCCGACACGGGGGCGTATCCCAACTCGGCGGCCTCGGCGACCACGGCGTCGGTGTCTGGTGGTGAGTGGGTGAGTGCCGATGGTCTCGCGACCTTGAGCGTCTCGCCGCCGGCCACGGAAACCGTGGCGATCAGCTTCTTGGCGACCGCTACCGCCCCGCCGCAGGCCGGTGGTGCTGCTGAAGTGGCGGCAGTTCAAGCTTTGAATACCTACCTGGTCAGTTCCTGTTTGACTGCGACCTCAACGCTTGAGACTGACGTCAAGAACAAGTTTGCCAGCATCTCGGCTAACAAACAGATCGTGGTGACAATGCCGCTCGGCAGCACGAGCTCGTGCCCTTCTCTCTCGGCCTTCACGGCCACACCCGAGAGCTCCATCATGGACCAAGGGCAGTCGGTGCCTAATGGGACGACCAAGCGCGGGTTCAAGGTTGTTAGGAACTTGGATAACTCCTTCAAGACTTACACGCTCAACGGGCGTACGATCTACATCTACATTCAGTACCAGTAGATCTATCCTGCAAGTGGGGTGGACAGCCATCTCGCTTGCAGGCGTTCAATGGTCCGGTTTCTCTCTCTCGCCTCCGTGGTCCGTCACGGGGGCGAGAGACTTTTATGCGTGGTTACTGTCCGGTCGTGCTGCCATCAGAAGCTAACCTCAGCGAGGCAACGGCACGCTTGATGGTTACTGCAGCGGGGCCCATATCAGCCAGCGCGCAGCCCCTCCGCGCACATGGCAGGCGATGCCTGCTTCGCCTCCCGAGCTCAGTTGCGCCTACATGCGCAGCAACGCCAGGCCGAAACTGGGGTCACCGGCGTGGCGGGCAAAGCCGGTGGCGGCGGTGCGGTGGCAGACCTGCAGCACGGGCAGCAGGGTGCCGGAGGTGACGACGGCGTAGAACTCGCGCCAGAAGGCTTCCGAGATGCCTTTGGCGGCGTGGCGCCGGCTCTGGCGTTCCAGCAGGTGATGGATCAGCACCAGGTAGTTCAGCCCGGCCACCAGGCCGTAGGGGTAGGTCGTGACCTTGGAGAAGAGCAGCGCCCGGAAGAAGTGCGAGAGCTCCTGTTCGTGGTCGCGCAGCGTCGTGGTGCCCCGGGCCACCCCGCGCAGGTCCTTGAAGCAGGGGTCGAAGAGCTTGCCGAAGCGCCCGAACGCCATCCGCTGCAGCCAGCCCAGGCGCGGTATCGACTCCTCGTACCAGGCCCGGGCCACGCCGGCCTCGGGGTCTTGCAGGCGGACTTGCAGCCAGCGCAGCGCCACCCACAGCTTCTGCTTGATGGGCGCTTCGCCCAGCAGCAGCTCCAGCAGCTGGCCCTCGATCGTGCGGAAGACCTCCCAGGGGACCTCCTCGGCCGGGCGCAGGTAGAAGCGCTCGGCGCGCAGCACCTCGGCCACCGCCAGGCGTGAGCGCAAGTCCTGCTCCTGGGCGGCCAGCGGGGCCCCCTTGGCCAGGCGGGCGGTGGGGCACATGGCGTTGACCGTCACGCAGACGCCGTCGGGCGTGTCGGCAAAGCGATAGGGGAAGACGTGACAGGGCTTGAACACCGCCCGGCCCGCCAGCGCGTGGATGGTGCAGCGCTGATCGTCGCTCAGGAAGCGACAGCGGCCATCGGCCGTACGCGCCAGCTTGTGCTGGAAGTTCACCAGTCCGGCGGCCTCGGCCGGCAAGGCCTGCACGTAGGGCCCCGGGCCGAGCGCGGGGATCAGGGCGGGCCAGTCCACCGCCTCCAGAAAGGCCACGCTGCCCGCGTCCAGGCCGATCGTCAGTTCGTGGCGACAGCAGGCCCCGGTGCCGGCGCAGCTGAAGTGTGTCTCGGGCAAGGCCAGCAAGCGCCGCTTGGGCAGGCGATGCAGGCGGCGGTAGGAGGCCTCCAGCGGGGAACTGATCGGGCCTTCCAGCGTGGCGCTGCGCAGGCCGGCCAGTTCCGACAGGGCCCGCAGGCGTTGCCGCTCCCAGGGCTGCAGGGCGTCTTCCAGCAAGCTCGCGAATTCCACCTGCCAGCCCGCCTCGCCGTGGACCAGCCCCAGTGCCGCCAGCAGCGGCGTGCCGGTCACGGCCTCGCGCAGATCGACCACCGCCAGCCCGCGCCGGGCATCAAGCGGTTGCCAGTCGCGCAGGCTCGGCGCCAGCAACTGCGGTTCGCGGTCCCGCGGAATGGGGGCCCAGGCCGCCAGGATGCGCGCGCGGTTGGCTTCCGTGTGCGCCACGCTCTGGCCGTCGGCCACCAGCAGCGCGCCGGGAGCCCACGTCGCCAGGTGGGCCTCATCGTCGCGGGCGCCGTAGCGGGTCTCGAAATGGCGCTGCAGCAGGGCGGACAGCTCGGCCGGCGGGTGTTCGTGCATGCCCAAATGATACCATCGGGCGCGGTCAGGCCTTGTCGGGCAGGGGAAAGCAGGCCGCGGCCAGCCCCACCAGGGCCAGGGCGCTGCCGAGCCCGGCCAGCACGGCGGCGCTGCCGACGCGCTCCAAGAGCCAGCCCGTGCCCGCCAGCGGCACGACTGCCAGCGCGTTCAGCACCGTTTGCTGCAGGCCGAAGACCTGGCCGCGCACGGCTTCCTCCACGCGCTGCTGCAGGCGGGTCTGCAGCGGCACCCCGACGATCGCGGCGCTGATGCCCAGCGCGAAGGTCAGGCCGAAGGCCAGGCCCTGTTCCTGAGGACCGACGGCCGCCAATGCCACCAGGATCGCCCCGGTGGCCACGAAGCCCGCGGCGATCGCCCGGTCGCGCGGCCAGGCCGGCCCCCAGCGCCCGATCAGCCAGGCGCCCGTGCCGAGTCCAGCCCCGCAAGCGGCCAGCAAGCCACCGTAGCCGGTTCGCCAGACCTGCTGGGCCACCACGATCGCCACCACGCTGAGCGCGGCGAAGGCCGAGACGATCGCCACCTGGCAGGCGATCGTGCGGCGCAGGCCGCCGCGCGTCCGCAGGTAGCGCAGGCCTGCCACGAACTGGCGCGGCCAGGGCACGACGGCCGGTGCGGGGCCGCTGGGCGGCGCCACCGGCAGGTCGTGCAGCAGCCAGGCCCCGAGCCCGAAGGCGCCACTGGCGACCAGGCTACCCAGCCACAAGCCACCCTGCTGCACCAGCGGTTCGCCCAGGCTCACGCCCACCACCAGGATCACCACCGTGGTCAGGGCGCTGACGGCGTTGGCCTGCATCAGTCGCTCGGGCGCCACGGCCCTGGGCAGCAGCGCGGCCTCGGCCGGCGTGAAGGGCTGGGCGGCGATCGCGATCGCGGTGGCGAAGGCGATCGCCAGCCCGAGCTGGCCGGGCCCGAACAGGCCCAGCCCCAGCACCAGAACGGCGCGGAGCATGTTGCTCAGGCGCATCACCCGGCGCGCTTCCAGGCGATCGGCCAGCAGGCCGGCCAGCGCGGCCAGCAACACGTGAGGCAGCGAGGTCAGGGCCAGCGCCAGACTCAGCTGGCTGGGCGGGGCGTGGTGCTGGCTGAGGGCCGCCACCAGCAGCACGAACACCAGGCGATCGCCCAGCTGGGAGGCACACTGGGCCAGCCAGAGCCGCCGGAAACCCGGGCCGCGCCAGAGCGAGGAAAATTCTCCACTCATGCGCCTGGCGCCACCGCATGCGGGGTGCCGGGCGCGGGGGCGCCTGATTCCTCGCCGGAGGCGCCCTCGCGGCTCGCCGGGTCCGCGTCCGGCGCGGTGCGGCGCGCGAGCGTGAAGGCCGTCAGGCCGGCCAGGCCGAACAGCGCCATGAGGGTGGTCATCGGCCGGGCCGAATGGTGGGGCAGCGCGCCCACCAGCAGGCCGGAGCCGGTGGCCAGCGTGAACTGGACCGTGCCCAGCAAGGCGGAGGCCTGGCCGTGGTGGCTGCGCTGGCTACCCAGGGCCAGCGCCATGCCATTGGGGGAGATCAGCCCCATCATGGCCACGTAGCCGAACAGCGGCACCAGCAGCCCCCAGAAGCCACCCAGCCCCGTCCAGGCGCAGCCCCACAGCACCAGCCCGAGCAGGGCAGCGCCCGTGATGCCGGCACCCAGCACCGCTTCGACGCCATAACGCGTCACCAGCCCGCGGTTCAGCTGTGATAGGGCGATCAGGCCGACGGCGTTGGCGCCGAAATACAGGCCGTACTGGTTGGCCGGTACGCCGTACAGCGTGATGAAGACGTGGGGGGAGCCCGCAATGTAAGCGAACATGCCCGCCGAACAGCACGTGCCGGCCAGGGCAAAGGCCATGAAGCGCCGGTGCTGCAGCAGGCGGCCATATACCCGCGCCACGCCGCCGGGCGAGAGCGGCACCCGCCCGGCGGGCGGCAAGGTTTCCGGCAGCAGGGCCGTGACCGCGACCAGGCAGGCCAGGCCGAAGGCGGCCAGGAACCAGAAAATCGCCCGCCAGTCGGCCAGCTCCAGCAGCCAGCCGCCGCCCAGCGGCGCCAGGATCGGGGCCAGGCCCATGACCAGCATCATCCAGGAGAAAATCCGGGCGGCCGCGGTGGGCTCGCACAGGTCCCGCACCACCGCGCGCGCCACCACCATGCCGGCGCAGCCCCCCACGGCCTGCAGGAAGCGCCAGGCCGTCAGGGCTTCGATGCCCGGGGCCATGGCGCACCCCAGCGAGGCCAGCACGTACAGCAAGATGCCCAGCAACAGGGGCGGCTTGCGCCCCAGGCGATCGGCCAGCGGCCCGTGCAGCAGCTGGCCCAGCGCGAGCCCCAGAAAGAAGGCCGAGAGGGTGTAGGGCACCTGCCCGGGCGTCGCCTGGAGGTCCTGCGCCAGCGCGGGGAAGGCCGGCAGGTACATGTCGATCGAGAGCGCCGGGAAGGCCATCAGCGCCCCGAGCATCGCGATCAGGCGGGGGGAGGGGACGCCCACTAGACCGTGATGTCCTGTCCCTTGAGCAGGTGCACGCGAATCTGTTCGCTGATGGCGCGGGCAAACTCATCTTGCAGCCCCGGGGGAATGCCCTCGAAGTTGATGCCGATCGTGACCCGACCATCACGTCGGCGCGCCCGGTAGACCGCGCGCGCGAACAGCGACACGGAGACCATGCCGGGGAAGGCCAGCAGCACCATCATGTATTCGGGCAATTCTTCCTCTTCCACGAAGACCAGGCAGCCGCTCGCACTGATGTTGTCCAGGTGAAGGGCGAACGGTTTGCCGCTGGTCTCGCCCATCGGGTTGGAGGCCAGCGCGTAGAGCGTCTCCTGGAAGCGGATGCGCACGAATCGCCGGCGCTGAATTTTTTCCGCCTTGTCGGCTGGCGGCAGCCCCAGAAACCAGCAGGGCCCGTAGTAGGCCTTGAGCGGTACCTGCACGCGGTAGTACCAGCTCTTGTGGCCGAAGCAAAAACGCAGATCATCGGGTGGGTTCAGGACGGTCATGTCCTTCACGCGCACCAGCACCTCGTCATCCAAGGTGTCGAGCACGCGGGCGTAGTGCATGCGCGTGACGCCCGGCAGCATCAGGTCGACGGGCTGGTCGTAGGCGAATTCGAATTCGTGGAGGGCGTGCGGATCGATCATGGCGACAGCATCCGATGGAACGGCGAAACCAATGGAATTTGACGAAAAGCCAATCGACTTTTACGTGAATTTTACATGTTGTCCCCATCCCGTGTCCCCACCGGGATCTTATCGGCCGCGCCCACGCTTCACTGGAGGGGTTTCCCGCCGGACCGGGGCCACGCTGAGAAAGCCCCGCAGCAGGCGGCGCCGTTGCTCGGCCAGACTTTCCTCGGAAAGGGCCTCATCGGCACCAGGCAGCTGCCAGAAGGGCAGGGCCTCGTCTTCCCCGTCCGCATACCGCGGCACCAGGTCCCAACTCAGGTGGCCCGTGGCCAGGCCATCCGGGCTGCATGTCAGGTTCAGGCGCTGGGGTTGAAAGGCCACACGCACCGCCCGCACCACCAGGTCGAGGTCCCCCCAGAGCGCCAGCCGCTCGTCGTCCGGCAGCTGCAACAGGTCCGCCACGTGGGACTTGGCCACGAAGCGCAGGTGGCCCTCTTGCAGCGGGTGAAGGTCAAATAGCAGTTGCCCGGTTTTGAGTTCAGCCACGAAGGGGCTGCCCGGCACGTCGCGCGGGGCGAGCAGCGCGTCGCAGACGGGGCACGCAGCGGGAGGAGACGAAGGTTCCAAGGGGGGCATGCTCAGGGGATCGGGCGCTGGCCCGGCGTCAGCTCGCGACAGGCTCATGCCTCAGCTTAGGCCAGATCGCTGGCCGCTGCCGTGAGCCATGCCCGTTCCAGGGAACTGGACCTTGCGCGCGTTCTGCCACGCTGATCGTGGCACTGAAATCGGACGGCCGGCAGTGCTACACTGGGCGTAGAAGGAGCCGCACCGATGACCCTGATGCGCAAGACGTTTCTGACGCTGGCCGATAACAACGCGCTATACAAGCTGATCGTGGGCAACCCTGTGACGCGCGCGATGACCCGGCGCTTTGTGGCGGGCGAGAAGCTCGACGAGGCGCTTGCGGCCGTGCGCGAACTCAACGGCGCGGGCATCAAGGGCTCGCTGGATCTGCTCGGCGAGAACGTCCACACCGAGGATGAGGCGCGCCAGGCGGGGGCTTTTTACGAGACGATCGTCGACCGCATCGCCGAGGCCGGGCTCGACACCAACGTGAGCCTGAAATTGACCCAGATGGGCCTCGATCTCTCCGAAGACCTCTGTTTCGAGGTCACCTCCGGCGTCGTGAAGCGGGCCGCCCAGCACGGCAACTTCGTGCGCATCGACATGGAAGGCAGCGCCTACACCGAACGCACGCTGGCGATGTTCAAGCGCCTGCACGCGGCCCACGGCAAGCACGTCGGCATCGTGCTGCAGGCCTATCTCTACCGCACGGCCGAGGACGTCGAGGAGATGATCCGGCTCGGCGCGCGGGTGCGGCTGTGCAAGGGGGCCTATCTGGAACCAGCCGAGGTGGCCTTCGCCGACAAGGCCGAGGTCGACCGCAATTACGTCGCCTGCATGAAGCGCCTGATGGAGGCCGGCTACTATCCGGGTCTGGCCACCCACGACATGGCCATCATCGAGGCCGGCAAGGCCCACGCCAAGGCCCAGGGCATTGGCCTGGAACGCTTTGAATTCCAGATGCTGTACGGCATCCGGCGGGACATGCAGGAGAGCCTGGTGAAAGAGGGCTACACCATGCGCTGTTACGTGCCTTTCGGTACGCAATGGTACCCTTACTTCATGCGGCGCCTCGCTGAACGTCCGGCCAACGTCTGGTTCCTGCTGCACAACGCCGTCAAGGGCTGATTCACCCCCTCTGGCCGTTCAGGGGTTGCGCGCCGCCCGCTGCACCTGTTTCCAGTCGACCTGCGGTCGCTTGACGCCTCGGGGCACGGGGCCGAGCTGTTTGGCCAGCTGCGCGATCGTCTGAATGCGCTCGGCCGGCGCCGGGTGCGTCGACAGGAACGAGAGGGCGTCGTCCATCTCGTCGCGTTGCCGGTCGACCCGCTTGAAAAAGCGCGTGATCGCCAGAGGGTCGTAGCCGGCCGCGTGCGCGCAGCGCAGGCCCACACGATCCGATTCGCGCTCCTGGTCGCGGTCGAAGGCCAGGCCCGAGAGCTGCAGGCCCATCGACGCGATCGTGGCAGCCGCCCCGGCGGCGTCGCCGAAGACCAGCATGAATCCGGTCGTCACGCCAAGCTGGCGCACCATCGCCCGGGTGCTGTGGCGCCGCACCACGTGCTGGATTTCGTGCCCCAGGATGCAGGCGAGCTCATCCGCGCTCTCGGCGCGGGCCAGCAGCGGCGTCGTGACCACCACCTCGCCTCCCGGCGCGGCAAACGCGTTTTCAAAGTTTTCTCGCACGACGTGGAAGCGGAAGGTGTAGACCTGCGCCCCGGGGGTCTGTTTCACCAGGGCCTGGCCCATCTGCGAGACGGCCTGCACCAGCACGGGGTTGGAGACCTCCTTGCCGCGCAGCATGCTGGCCGTGACGGCCCGTCCGAGCTTCGGCTCGACGCTGGTGGGCACCAGGGCCACGAGGCCATCCAGCATGAGGCCGCGGGCGAACCAGCCGGCCGCCAGCAGGCCCGCCAGGCCCCCCAGCAAGGCCCGGTTGCGCCAGGTTTTGCGGCCTTGGCGCTGCGCCGCCTGGGCCAGCGGGGCCGGCCAGCAGGCGGCGGCAGCCCGAAAACAGGCCTGGTCCGGAAAGTACAGACGCACGGCCTCGGCCTCGGGGCCGACCAGGGTCAGCATCGGCTGGTTGTCGTGGGCCCCGCCGAGGCCCGTCTGGGCATGGGTGTAGTCCAGCTCCAGCACGGTGTCGGCGTCCCAGGCGATCGCCACGCTCGCCGCGTGGAAGGTGACCGCCACGGTGCGACGCCCACCTCGGCTGGGATAGGAGACGTCGAGCGTCACGTGGTGTGGCATGGGCGTTCTCCTCGAGTGGCCTCACGCGGCAGCAATGGCGCGGGGCGCCTCCAGATGCTACCCAGTCGGTACGGGTCGCCGCAAGCCTCGGGCCGGGCCTGTGCCCCTCGCGCCGCCCCCTTCCTCTGGCCGCCGGGCCGAACCTATCCGGCCGCTATCAGGGCCTCGTGGCACCCTCGCAGGGGCTTTCATCCTGCGAACGTCTGACCGCCACGGCCAGCCACTCGCCCCGGGCGATCGCCGCGTCGGCCCGCGACGCGGGGAGCATGGCGGCCGATTCCGCCACCTCGGCCAGTTGCCAGCCGGTGGGCGCCAGGAAGTCCCTCAGCGCCGTCCGCGCCAGGCCCCAGCGGAAGGGCTCCTTCACCAGGCGCAGCCAGCGATCGAGCCAGGCGCCGGCGCGCTGAAAGCGAATCTGACCGCGGGCATCCGGTTCCATGAAGGTGAACACGCAGACCGAACCCGGCGCGGCCAGCGCCGCCAGCCCCTCGAACAGGCGCCGGACCTCGCTTTCCTGCAGGTACATGGTGAGCCCCTCGACCACGAAGACGCTCCGGGCGCCCGCGTCGTCCGCCAGGGCCTGTTCCAGCCGCTCGGTCGTCAGATCCACGCCTTGCCAGGCGATCCGGGAGGCCGTTTCCGCCCCCAGCAGGCGCCGCTTGAGCGCCTGGGTGGCGGGGTGATCGACCTCCACGGTTCGCAGCTCGGCCCGGCTCTGCGCCAGCGAGGCCGCCAGGCCATCCAGCCCCGCAGCGACCACGACCAGGTGGGGGCAGTCGGGCAACCGTTCCAGCACCCGCTCGCGAATCCAGGCCTTGCGGCAGACCACGTGGGTCATGAAGCCCGGCAGAACCAGCCGTTCGACGGCCTCGACCAGCTGCCGGACGGGCTTGGCCGCAAGCCACGCGCGCCAGCGGCCGCCCAAGGGTATGAATTCCAGCAGGGCCCGTTCGGCCAGGTTCACCGTCACGTCGACGGTGAGCGTCCGGAAGGCCGGCTCCAGGTGCCTGAACAGGACGGCCAGGCTCACGATCAGGGCCGTTCGGCTGGGTTTGTCTGCGTGCATGGGAATGATTCAACCAGATGCTGAGCCGGATCGTCCGTGTCGCCGATGGCGGCCCACGAGGGCGCGTGTCAGGATGCCTGCGATGAGGGCGTACGCGTGAAGCCTGACGAGATCACGATCGCGATCCGCGCGCAGCCCCTGCAGATTCCCTTTCGCACCCGCTTCAAGCATGCCTCGGCCGAACGCAAGGTTTCGGACAGCGTCTGGGTGACGGCCACCCGCGGTGGGCTTGTCGGACTCGGCGAAGGGGCGCCGCGCGCCTATGTGACCGGTGAAAGCCCGGCCGAGGCGCTCGTCTGGATCGACGGCACGGCCCGCGCCTGGGTGGCGACGCTGCCCGATCTCGCCGCCTTGCGGGCGCTGGTGGTGGCCCAGCGTGAGGTGATCGACCGCCACCCCGCGGCCTGGTGCGCGGTGGAACTGGCGCTGCTGGACCTGTTCGCCCAGGAACGTGGGCAGACGGTGGAGGGCCTGCTGGGGCTCGCCGAACTGACGGGCCCCTTCCGCTACACGGCCGTGCTCGGCGATGAGACGGGGCTCAAGTTCAGCCTGCTGACCCTGCTTTACCTGGCGCGGGGCATGCGCGATTTCAAGCTCAAGCTGACGACCGATCAGGCGCAGAACCTGCGCACGGGGAAGCTCTTTGCCCGGCTGACTCGTCCATTTTCGGGTATCCGGGTTCGCGTCGATGCCAACAACGCCTGGGGCGCGGACACCGACGGGGCGATCGCCGCGCTGAACGAGTTCCGGCGGGACCTGCCGCTGTTCGCCGTGGAAGAGCCGCTGACGGCCTTCGCGGCCCAGCAACAGGCGGCTCTGGGGCGGGCGCTGGAACTGCCGGTGATTCTGGATGAGAGCTTGTGTCGGCTGGCCGATTTCATCCCCCATGAGGGCGATGAGGCGCGCTGGATGGCCAACCTGCGAGTCTCCAAGCTGGGGGGCCTGCTGCGCGCCCTGGACTGCCTGGCCGAGGCGCAGCGGCGCGGCTGGGGCATCGTGGTGGGGGCGCAGGTGGGGGAAACTTCGGTGCTGACGCGAGCGGCACTGACCCTGGCGCAGGCGGCGGGCCCCAGTCTGGTCGCCCAGGAAGGCGCGTATGGTACCTTGCTGCTGGCGCGCGAGGTGGTGGCCCCGGTCTTGCAGTTCGGCCAGGCGGGCCGGCTGGGGCTGGGTGATGTGGCAGGGCGTCCCGGTTGGGGCCTGCGGGAGGTGGCGCCGTGAGCGTGCCGGCCCCCGTGTGCTCCCTGCCTGATGAGGCGCCGCCCGGCCCTGCCGGGATGCTGATCCGCGCTATGTTCTATCCGGCCGTGATCACGATCTGCTTCGCGTGCTTCGGGGCCTGGTCGCCCCTGGCGCTCGACCTGCGCGTCTTCCTGGCCATTTGCGTGGGCGGTGCGTTGATCGCGCTGGGCGAGTGGTGGCTGCCGTTCAAGCGCGAGTGGCGTGGTTTTGGCCGGGATTCCTGGGACGATGCCCTTTACCTGGTGCTGGTGCAGCAGGGCCTGGTGCGGCTGGCCGAGGGGGCCTGGGTGTGGCTCTGGATCAAGACGCTGCAGGCGGTGCCGCCGGCCGCGCCGGGGGCCTGGGCCCAGCTCCCGCTGGCCGCTCAGTTCGTGCTGCTGCTGCTGATCGGGGAATTCGGCAAGTACTGGGTGCACCGCTGGTCGCACGAGTGGCCCTGGCTGTGGCGCTTTCACGCCGTCCACCACAGCGTGCCGCGCGTCTACTGGTTCAATGTGGGGCGCTTTCATCCGCTCGACAAGTTCCTGCAGATGTTCAGCGAATCGCTGCTGTTCCTCGCGCTGGGTGCGCCGCGCGAGGCGATCGCCCTCTATGCTCTGTTCTACGCCGTGAATGGCTTCTTCCAGCACGCCAACATCGACCTGCGCTTGGGCCCGCTCAACCGGATCATCTCCAGCGCGCAGCAACACCGCTTTCACCACTCCCGGGCGATCGCCGAATCGAACACCAACTACGGCAACAAGCTCAGCCTCTACGACCAGCTGTTCGGCACCTACTACCTGCCGCACGGTCAGGGCCCCCTGGAATATGGCCTGATCAACCGCGACTATCCCAAGGGCTTCTGGGCCCAGCTCTGGGCCCCCTTTCAGGCGGGGCTCGACCAGGCGGGCGCCCCCTCCGGGAACCCCCTCTGGGCCTGGCTGCTGAGGCGCCTGATCGTGGCGCGCATCCGCTGGAAAGGGGGCCTGGCGCAGCGGCGCCTGCGGCGCGCCCAGCGCGACCTGCGGGCCACGCAGACGCGGGTGTTGCTGGCGATTCTGGCGGCGCAGCGCGAGACGGCCTTCGGTCGGCAGCACGGCTTTGCGGCCATTCGGACGATCGCCGATTTTCAATGCCAGGTGCCGGTTCACGGCTATGAGGACCTGCGCCCCTGGATCGAGCAGCAGGAAGCCACGGGCGAGCCGCGGCTCAATCACGAACCGCCGCGCTTCTATGCCCTGACCAGCGGCAGCACGGGGCAGCCCAAGCTGATTCCCGTGACCGGTTCGGCCTTCGCGGCCTACCGGCGCTTGCAGGACCTCTGGCTGTATCACTCGCTGAAGCTGTGTCCGGAGCTGTTCGAGGGGCAGTACCTGGCCTTCGTGGGCGCGGCCGAGGAGGGCAAGCTGCCCTCGGGCCGGAGCTTTGGCTCGACCTCCGGGCACGTGTACCAGACCCTGCCGACGCTGGTGCGGCGTGCCTATGTGGTGCCGCCGGAGGTGTTCGAACTGCACGATGCCGAGCTCAAGTACCTGCTGATTCTGCGGCTGGCGATCGCCGAGGCCGGCATCAGCTTCATCGGGTCGGTCAACCCCTCCACCCTGGTGCTGGTCCAGGAACTCCTGAATCGGCATCTGGCGCCCTTGCTGGCCGATCTGGAGGCAGGCGGCTTCTTTCGCGCCGACGCCTTGCCTGCTCCCTTGCGGGAAGCCCTGCGCGGGCGCCTCGGACCGGTGCCCGGGCGCGCCGACCAGTTGCGGGCGCTGGCCCGCCAGGATCCCACCGGCGCCCTACCGCTGGGGCAGGTCTGGCCCAACACCCGCATGGTGGCCTGCTGGCAGGGGGGGGGCTGCCGCCTGGCCTTTGCCAAGCTCCAAGGGCTGTTTTCCGCCTCCGTGGTCTGGCGCGAGATCGGCTACCTGGCCTCGGAGTTTCGCGGCACCACGCCCCTCTCGGACGGGGCCGTCGGGGGGATGCCCAACCTGGTGGATTACGTGTACGAGTTTGTCCCGGTGGCGGACTGGGAGCGCGGGCAGCCGCGCTTTCTTTTGCTGGACGAACTCGAAACGGGGCAGGATTACTACCTGTTCGTGACCACCGGATACGGCCTGTACCGCTATCACATGAACGACATCGTGCGGGTCAGCGAGCGACCGGAGGGCGTGCCGCGCCTGCTCTTCCTGCAGAAGGGCAAGGGCGTCACCAGCATCACGGGCGAGAAACTCTACGAGCAGCAGTTTCTCACGGCCGTGGTGCGGCTCGGCGAGCACACCCCCGCTTATCGTGGGATCGAGGCGCTGGCCCTGGCGGATGTCGAGGCCGCCGGCTATCTCGTCCTGGTCGAATCCGGCTCATTGGATGAAACAGCCCTGGCCCGCTGGGCCGCGGCGCTGGATGGCGAACTGGCGGCGATCAACCTGGAATATGCGGCCAAGCGGGACAGTGGTCGCCTGCAGCCGCCCCGGGCGATTGGCGTGAAAGAAGGCTGTTTTGCCGCGCTGAGACGCTTCCAGGCCGAGCACGGGCAGCGCGAGAGTCAGGTCAAGCTCATTCACGTGCAACGACGCGAGGACCTCGCGTTCGACTGGGAATCCTGGCGTTTGGGGAAGGTGTGAGGGCCTCCTGGCCAGGTCACTTATGGCTCGGTTTACACCCCAGGTGACCCGTGATACAGTATGCCCCGACCCGGGCTTGCTAGCCTGGCGTCAACGAAAAGTTTGGTCGCAACTTCCAACATTCGCAGCTTGATCCCAGCCCATTACTTCCAGACCATCATTCTATTTGTCGCCGCGGCCAGTTTAGGGGTCCTCCTTCGGGAGGGCCCCTTTCGCATGCCGAACGCGGCCGGAAGCGCCGGCGTTCCGGCCGTCTGGAGGTTGTCGCGAGGCGAGCTCGGATGGGCGCCGTCGCCGCGCCTCCGAGCCGCCGTGGCCAAGCGCCCCCCGCCTCGCTGCCAGGGCTGTGATGAACAATGAATGGTTAACGAGTAGTTAAATATCGGATTATTATTCTTAAACTCGTCTACCATGGTCCGGCAAGCCGTTCGAGGGGCCCGCAGGTCTCCGACGGCGTGAGTTTGGCTTGCTTCTAACTCCGGAGGTTTGGTTCAGATGGTGTCGCACACTTCGTCGTCCCCCCGTTGGGGACTCTCTCTGCTGGCCCTGGCGCTTGCCGGCTGCGGAGTCGCCCCCTCGCCCCTGGCCAATGGCCAGACCAGCCAGGCGTTTGAGGCCTCGGCCCGCGCGCCGCGCCACCTGCTGGTCAAGTTTCGCGACGCCGCCGGCCGTCAGTCCGTGACCCAGCGTCACAAGCTGAATGTGGTCGGGCGCATCGCGCGCCTGGAGACCCTGGTGGTGCGGACGTCGGACGCCAACGCGCTGGGCAAGGCCCTGCGTGCCGAGCCCAGCGTCGCCCGCATCGAGCCGGACCATCCCGCCAAGGCCTTCACCACGCCGGAGGTGCCAGGCATCGGCTTCGCGTCGAGCAAGGACGACCTGCTGCCGAAGCTCTGGGGCATGGCCAAGATCGAAGCGCCGCGCGCGTGGGGCATCACCACCGGCGCTCGCGACCTCAAGGTGGCGATCGTGGACACCGGGGTGGATTACAACCACCCCGACCTGAAGGGCCGCACGCTGAAGGGCTACGACTTCATCAACAACGATGCCGACGCGATGGACGACAACGAGCACGGCACGCATTGCGCGGGCAGTGCGGCTGGCGGCATCAATGACGGGGGCGTGGTCGGCGTGGCCCCCAACGTGACCGTGCTGGGCGTCAAGGTGCTCGACGGCGACGGGTCCGGCAGCTACTCGACGGTGGCCAACGGCATCATCTACGCCGCGGATCAGGGCGCCAAGGTGATCTCGCTGAGCCTGGGCGGTCCTTCCACCTCGTCGACCCTGGTCGATGCGGTGCGTTATGCCCAGGACAAGGGCTGCCTGGTGGTGGCCGCGATGGGCAATGAGGGCAACGAGGATCCGCAGTACCCGGCGGCGATCGCCGGCGTCATGGCGGTCGGGGCCACCAATTCCAAGGACGCGATCGCTTACTTCAGCAGCCGCGGCAACCACATCTCGGTGTCGGCGCCGGGTGACCTGATTCTCTCCAGCATTCCCGGCGGCAAGTACGAACGCTTCAGCGGCACCTCGATGGCCTGCCCGCACGTGGCGGGTCTGGCGGCCCTGGTGAAGACCAAGTACCCGAACCTGGACGCCAAGACGATCCGCGAGCGGATCGAGCGCGGCTCCCAGGATCTGGGTGCCAAGGGCTTCGACAGCACCTTCGGGCACGGTCGCATCAACGCGTTGCGCGCCGTTCAATAAGGCCTGAGGCCCCTGGGGACGCGCCATCGCGCGGGTCCCCAGGGCCTGGACCCTGCCGCACCTTCCGGCTGGCCCTTCTGACCTTCGCGACGATGATTCGTTTTTTTGCTTAGTCCTTTTCGCGGATGGGTAAGTAGAAA
>JAYKJB010000128.1 GCA_035285325.1 Candidatus Sericytochromatia bacterium | reverse complement strand
TTCACATACCGCGGGGCTGTCACTCGGGTGTCACGGCGTTCGCGGATACTTGTTCATCTCCCATGTCTGACTCACGACCCCTCCACGTTTTCTTTCTCTGCACGCACAACTCAGCGCGCAGCATCCTCGCCGAGGCACTGCTCAATCATCTCGGTCAGGGACGATTCATGGCTTATTCCGCGGGAAGTCAGCCGCGAGAAAACGCTCGGCCCAACCCCCTCGCCCTCGAAACCCTGACGGCCGAGGGGATCCCCATCGCGGGGTTGCGGAGTAAAAGCTGGGAGGAGTTCGCCCGCCCCGACGCGCCACCGATGGACCTCGTCATCACCGTCTGCGACAACGCAGCCGGCGAGGCTTGTCCCCTCTGGCCCGGGCGACCAGCCAAAGCCCACTGGAGTTACGCCGATCCCTCGGCGGGGGACGCCGGGGAGGCGGATAAACGTCGTGCGTTTGCCCTGACGCTGCAGGCCATCCGTCGGCGCCTGGAGGAACTCATCGCCCTACCCGACGACGCCGTTGCGCCGGATCGACTCGAACAGTCCGCCCGAAAGCTGGCTTCAACGCAGTAGCCGACGAAACACCTCAATCGGCAAACGACCGGAGACGAGCACTCGGTGCGCGAGAATCGCAGCGACCCGCATCGCTAGCGTCCCGAGACCGTGACCCAGAGCCCTGTGCGCTCGTAAAGTTCTGGCGGGGCAGAAGAGATTGTTTAACTAACTCGCTCAGTTTTCAGACCCCCTGTTTTTGGTGGGGACGGGGATTCGAACTTTCCTACATCGGGCGGCTTACGACCCAGACCCGCCCTTCAGGTTTCTCCAAAGCTGCCGAACGCTGGGACCGGCTTCTTCCGGGTTGAGCGTCTACGAAGCAGCCGTTCGGGACCTCACACGCTCGGCCCAAGCGGCCCTAAACCGAGGGCTTGAGATTCCTTTCCCAGCGTGCCCTTGAACGGCCGGTTACTCAGGCCCGCGGACCGGTAGTCGATGGGCGAAGATGAACGTGGCACCATGGGGCACCGGAGGGAGCTCTCTGAATTTCCGTGGCACCGAATTCCGAAGGGCAGGCTTGACCGATGCAATGGCCGGCGCTGTTGACCGCAGTGGGTGCAATCCAAGCAGGCTTGTTGGCCGCTGCCCTGGTGGCCAAGCGCGGTGGCCCTCGCCGCGCCAATCGCTTCATCGCGGCCTTGCTGGGGGTAGTTTCACTGGCGCTGCTGGGCGACTTTCTGCGTCTGGACGCGCAATGGTTGTACTGGCCGGCCAGTTATGTGGCGCTGAGCAGCCTGCCCTTCCTGTTCGGCCCGTTGCTGCTGGCTTATGTCCAGGGGCTCACAGGTGCCGAGACGGCGCTGCGCTGGCGTGACCTCGGGCACGCTCTGCCCTGGGTCGCCAACCTGATGCTCTTGGGGCCCTGGTTGATGTTGCCGGAGCAGCAATTGATCGCGCGAATTCGCGACGGGCTCGCGGCGCCAGTCGTGGGTGTGAATCTGCTGGCCTTGGGAAAGGCGATCAGTCTGCTGGCCTACACCGGCTATGGATTGCTGCGAGTCCGCCGTTGGCAAGCCGGCTTGCGCGACCAGTTCTCCAACCTCGACCGCGTCAACCTACGCTGGCTGAGCGGCCTGCTGGCGCTGTTCTTGCTGCTGGAATGCGTGTTCCTGACTTACTTGCTCGGGCTTTGGGCGCCCTTGGGTTCGACGGGGGCCGCAGATACCTCCGTCAGCCTGTTGCTGACACTGCTGGTTCTGGCCACGGGCGTCTTGACTGTGCAGCAGCCGCACATCTTTTCCAGCGAAACGCGCCCACCAGCCGCCAGCGCGGGCGAGGCGAGCGGTCTTGCCCGCGGTTTGCGCAACCTGCCGCCGGACCGCGTGCCGGAGTTGCGCGAGCGCTTGCAACAGCTGATGGGCGAGCAGGCGCTCTATCGGGATCGAGAGCTGTCCCTGGGCGGGCTGGCTAAGGCGCTGGCTGCCAGCCCCCATCAGGTGTCGGAGCTGCTCAATCACGAAATTGGCTGCACCTTTTTCGACTACATCAACCGCGAGCGCGTGGCGGCCGTGCAGCGCGGCCTGCGCGAACATCCCGAAGCCACTGTCTTGGACTTGGCGCTGGAGGCAGGTTTCAACAACAAATCGACCTTCAACAAGGCCTTCCGTCGCGTTGCCGGCTGCACTCCCACCGAATGGAAAGCAGCCCAGGAAGGTCTGCCAAATAATTGATTTGCAAGGAGGTGACCGAAAAGAAGAGGGTCAGTCGATCGACTCTTACTTGCGCAAAGCAAGTTTCGGCCGAGGTGGTCGACGGCCCGGGGGGCCAGCGCCGAGGATGCGACTACGTTTCCTCAGGAGTTCGCCCATGACTGCTTCCGTCCCTTATTCCGCTCGCGCCTGGCCGGCCTTGTTCGAGGTCTTGGCCCTTTCCCTTCTGGGAGGCCTGCTGGCAATGCTGCTGGCCGCTACCTTTGGTGTGCGCCTGAGCAACCCCTTGGCAACGCTACAACCTGGCGCGTTGCCTGCATCCTGGCTGCCCCTCGCCCAGTCGTTGGGCCTGGTGCTCTTGTTTCAATATGCAGGCACCGCCATGCTGGTGGCGGCGATCTGGTGCCCGCGCGGCGACCTGCGGCAGCGGCGACTGGGCCTTGGCTGCTCCGGCCAGCGAGTGTTTCCCTTGTTGAAGCTGGGTCTGCTGGCGGCATGCCTACTGGCCCCCTGGCATCTGGGCCTGCTGATGGTGGATGCGCAGTGGGATCTGGGCCCGACCGAGCCCTGGCGCCAAGCCCTGCTCGATGCGCCGCAAACCTGGGACTTCTGGGTTTTGATGGCGGTGGCCAGCTATGGCCTGGTGCCGGTGCTGGAGGAATGGTTCTACCGCGGTGTGTTGCAGGGCCGTTTGCAGCAGTTCATGCCGCCTGGCTTGGCGATCTTGCTGAGCAGTTTGCTGTTTGCGCTCAGCCACTCCCAGTACCACCAGCCCAATTTGTTGAACCTGGGCACGTTCGCGCTTCTCTTGGCGACCGCGCTGGTGCTCGGTGGCCTGTACTGGCGGACCGGCTCGCTTTGGCCGGGTATGCTCGCCCATGGCCTGATCAATCTGCCGGCGCAAAGCGGCGCCTTAGGGCTGCTGGTCATAGCGCTGATGCTTGGCGTGGCGTGGTGGGGCCGCCGGGTCCTCGGTGAACTGGTGAAAGAGCTGCTTACGACCTTGCACCCGCGCCAGATCGGCAAGGCGGCGCCCGCCATGGTCCTTGCCACCGTCACCTTTGCAATCCTGAGCAACTTGGCCGCCGAACTCGCCCTGCTGCTGGCCCTGGCCCTACTGCCGGTGGCCTTGGGCCGGGACTGGTGGCTGCGCCGCGGCCCGCAGTGGTCGCGAGCGAAGGCACCAGATCAAGCGGGACGGTAGGGCGCGAAAATCCCGGTTCCCAGGGCGCGACGGCGCAGAACCAACGAAGGCTTCAGATTCGTTGCCTGAACCCTACTGCCACTCGAAGGCGCATCGGAGTCGAAATTTCGAGGGCGATGCGAAGGACCGGTAGTGGCCGAAAGCCGCCTAACCACGCTGAGAAAAAGCGCCCGGCCAACTGGTATGAACTTGTATGAAATCACCCC
>JAYKJB010000127.1 GCA_035285325.1 Candidatus Sericytochromatia bacterium | reverse complement strand
GAGGCGGCATTCCGCTGTCGTACCACGCCCTGTTTCCGATCCGCTTGCTGCTGCCGGCGCTCACGTTCGCGGCGATCGCCGCCTGGGCCCAGCGCACCAGCCAGGCCGAACCGCGCGTCCGCCAGCTGCCGTGGGGATTGGCCATCGGCCTGCTGGCGGGGCTCGGTTTCGCCAACAATGCCGACTTTGGCCTGATCAGCGCCGCCGCTGCCGCCTGTACGCTGGCGCTGTGCAGCCGGCAGCTCGGGCCCGTCCCCGGGCTGGCCTTCCTCACCGGTTTCGCAGGCGGCTGGCTGGGGCCGGCGGTGTGGCTGCGGCTGAGCTACGGGGCCTGGCCGGATGAACATCTGCGCACGCTGTTCATCCGCCTGTTCGGCGGACAGGGATTGGGCAACTGGGACATGGCTCCCGCAGGACTGCACACGTTGGTGGCGCTCTGGCTGGCCACGGTGGCGCTGGGCAGCGCGGTGGCGCTCTGGCGAGGCCAGGAACGCCGCTGCGCGCCCCTGTGTCTGTATGCGGCCCTGTTCGGCCTGGGCACCCTAAGTTACTTCACGGGTCGCTCCTTGCCGGGGAATCTGCTGGCCGGGCCGGCCTTGATGGCGGCCCTGCTCGCGGCAGGCGCCACCTGCCGGCTGGGCAGCGCCAGCTGGGCGCCGCCGCTGCCCTTGCGGGTCGCCGCGTGGGCTTGGCTCTGGCCGCTGGCCACGCGGCTGCCCCTGCTGGCCCTGCTGGCCGTGGCCTGGGGCTACCCTCGGGCCTTGACGCTGCGGCACTTCCCTTTTCTGGCCCCAGGACCGCCCAGCCAGGTGCTTCACGCCCTACCGCCTGGCACCGTCCTGTTCACGGTGAACGGGAACCTGCATGCGCTGCGCAGCGGTGTGCCCAACGGCCTGCCGTTCAACCACCCGAGCAATGTGGTGAGCCCGGCCCTGGCCGATTGTCTGTGTGCCTCGCTGGCGCGTTCCGGCGCGAGGCACTTGCTAGTGGCCCCCTCCGATGAGGCTTGGGGACCGTTGCGGCTGGCTCTGCGTCAGCCGGCGTGTCGCCAACTGGGCCTGGCCCAGCCCAGCCAGGCCTTGCGTGGCACAGACTGGCGCTTGCTGTCGCTCCGTTCAGAGGCTTCGGGTCCCCCTCCGCAGCCCCGCCCTTCGCGCGCTCGCCCGTGAAGTCGCGCCGGGCGCGCCAGCTGCTGGCGACGGTCTGATGCGCCTG
Source organism: Candidatus Sericytochromatia bacterium (assembly GCA_035285325.1). NCBI lineage: Bacteria > Bacillati > Candidatus Sericytochromatia > Candidatus Sericytochromatia bacterium. The sequence continues at coordinate 17,322 of JAYKJB010000127.1, read as the reverse complement.
GCCAGATTCGCTCGCCCCCTTCTTTCCGTTATGATGATCGGAACGTCACGACCCTCCGGGAGCCCTTCGCCATGCCTCTCGCCCGCAAACAGTTCGCCGTGATCGGCCTTGGCCGTTTTGGCAGCAGTGTCTGCGCCTCGCTCAAGCAGCTCGACCACGAGGTGCTGGGCGTGGACGCCTCGGAGGAGCTGGTGCGGCGGGCCCACGCCGATGAGGTGGCCACCCACGTGGTGCGGGCGGATGCGACTGACAAACATGCCCTGGCGGAACTGGGCATTGAGGCCTTCGACGGCGTGGTGGTGGCGATCGGCTCGGACATGGAAGCCAGCATCCTGACGGTGCTCAACCTGCTGGACCTCGGCATCCCGGCGCTGACGGCCAAGGCCTCGCACGATCGCCATGGTCAGGTGCTGGAGCGCATCGGCGGCTCGCGCGTGACGGTGGTGTATCCCGAATCGGAGATGGGACGTCGGGTGGCCCATGCCCTGGGCGGGGTCAGCCTGCTGGAAAGCATCCATCTCGACCAGCACCACAGCATCGTGGAGGTGCGCGTGCCGGCCAGCCTGAGCGGCAAGACGCTGGCCGAGGCCGACCTGCGGGCGCGTTTCGGCGTCACGGTGGTGGCGGTGCTCGCCAGTGACGGGCTGCGGGTTTCGCCGGCGCCGGACTACCGCTTGCAGCGCGACGCGCTGATCGCCCTGCTCGGCGCCAACGAGAAGCTCGAGGCGCTGCAGGCCAGCCTGACCCAGGCCTGAGACCGTGCCCGAACACGCGCCCCGCGCCTTCCGGTGGCCCCGTCTGAACCCGGCCCAGCTGGTGTTGCTGGCCTTCCTGGCGTTCATCGCGTGCGGCACCCTGCTGCTGGCGCTGCCGGTCGCGCACGCCCAGGGCCCGCACGCCCTGGTGGACGATATGTTCAACGCCACCTCAGCCGTTTGCGTGACCGGCCTGTCGACCCTCGACCCCGGCAGCCGCTATTCGCTGTTCGGGCAAGTCGTGCTGATGGGCCTGATCCAGATAGGGGGTCTGGGCTACATGACGCTGTTCACGCTCAGCCTGCTGCTGGTCGGCAAGCGCCTGACCATGCAGGACCGGCTGGCCGTCGGGCAGGTCACGGAGCAGCCGGGCCTGGGCGGGATCGTGCGCTTCGTGCGCAACATCGCGCGCCTGACCTTGCTGTTCGAAGCCGTGGGCTTCTTGCTGCTGGCCCTGGCCATGGTGCCGGAACTGGGCTGGAAGCACGGTTTGTTTCAGGCCCTGTTCCATGCGGTTTCAGCCTTCAACAACGCCGGATTCTCGCTGATGGGCTCGAACATGATGCACTGGCAGGCCCAACCGCTGGTGCTGCTGACGCTCAGCGGCCTGATCATCCTGGGGGGGCTGGGCTACAACGTGAATCAGGAATGGGTGCGCCGTTGGGTCCTGCGCAGGCCCCCCAACCACCGCTGGGACACCCTGATGACGATCATCTTCACCAGCACGGCGACGCTGTTGCTGCTCGGCACGGCGCTGTTCTGGTTCTTTGAACAGGGCAACCCGCGCACGATCGGCGAGTTGCCGCTGGGCCTGCAGGCGCTGAATGCCTTTTTCATGGCGGTGCAGCCCCGCACGGCCGGCTTCAACAGCATCGACGTGGGCGCCCTGACCGACCCCACCTTGATGATGACGATGGTGCTGATGTTCCTGGGCGCCGGTCCCGGCGGCACCAGCGGCGGGATCAAGCTCACGACGGCCGTGATCACGCTGGCCGCGATCGTCGCCACGGTGCGAGGTCAGGCCCAGGTGCCGCTGTTCAACCTGCGCCGGGTGGTCAGCGAACAGCAGGTGCGCAAGGCCTTCACCGTGGTGGCCGTCTCGCTCGGCGTGGTGGTCAGCAGCACGATCCTGCTGGCCAGCCTGGAGCCCTTGCCCTTCCTGCCGCTGCTGTTCGAAGCCGTGTCGGCCTTCAGCACCACCGGCCTGTCGATGGGCATCACGGGGCAGCTCAGCACTGCCGGCAAGCTGGTGATCATCGCCACCATGCTGATCGGGCGGGTCGGCGTGCTGGCGATCCTGCTCTCCGTCGTGGCGCCACGGAGACCCTCGCGCGTACAATACATGGAAGACCCGTTACTCATCGGCTGAGTCGGCTGAGTATGACGGGAAGAAGGCGGGCATGGCAGGCGTTGGCGAGGCGTTGGTGAAGGGGCTCACGGCGGTGGCGGCCGGTGTGGGAAGCATCTTCGGGTTCGAGGCCGTCGAGGAGCCCGCCTACGAGGTGCTGCGACGGGATGGCCCGTGCGAACTGCGGCGCTACGCCCCCCACGCGATCGCCGAGACCCGCATGACGGGAGACTTCCGGCAGGGGCAGAGCAATGGCTTTCGCCGCCTGGCGCGCTACATCTTCGGCGCAAATCGGGCCCGCCGCGACCTGCCGATGACGGACCCGGTGACCTTGCAGGGCTCCAGCGCCACATTGCCCATGACCGCCCCCGTGACCATGGAGCCCCAACCGCTGCCCATGACGGCCCCCGTGGAGCTGGCCGCCGGCGAGGGAGGCTGGACCATGAATTTCGTGCTGCCGGCCGGCATCACGGCGGCCAATGCCCCCCTGCCGCTGGACGAGGCCGTGACCGTACGCGACGTGCCCGCGCAGGACGTCGCCGCGATCCGATTCTCTGGGGGGTTCAACGAGACCACCTTCCGCCAGCAGGAGGCCCGCCTACGGGCCTGGCTGCCGGCCGGCCGCGAGCCCGCCGGGCCCGCCCGCTGGGCCGGCTACAACCCGCCCTTCACGCTGCCCTTTCTGCGGCGCAACGAGGTCCTGCTGCCGCTGCGCCCCGCCGCCGGCAGCAAGCCATAACCATTGCGTGACCTTGACCGAAGGAAGGCCTGACTGATGCGGGTTTTCGCGATGCCCCTATCCAGCCCCGGGCCGTTGACTCAACAGCCCGGCGCACCTCGCCGCGGGTGGATTTGACCATGAATGAACGCCTCATCCTGTTGATCCTGACCAATCTGGCGGTGCTGGCCATGCTCAGCCTGACCTTCTTCTTGCTGGGCATCGACGTCTATTTTCACGACGCCCACGGCCTCAACCTGGTCGCCCTGCTTATTTTCGCGAGCGTTTCAGGCTTTTTCGGTTCGTTCGTCTCGTTGCTCTTCTCGCGCCAGATCGCCCTCTGGAGCACGGGGGCGCGGGTGATCGAGCGCCCCGGCGACGATACGGAGCGCTGGCTGCTGGATGCCGTGGCGCGGCTGGCCCGTCAGGCGGGGCTGGAGATGCCGCAAGTGGCAATTTTCGAGGGCGAGGCCAATGCGTTCGCGACCGGCCCGAGCAGGAATCGCGCCCTGGTCGCGGTCTCGACCGGCTTGCTGGCCGGCATGGAACGCGAGGAGGTGGTCGCGGTGCTGGCCCACGAGGTGGCCCACATCGAGAATGGCGATATGCTCACGCTCACCCTGATCCAGGGAACGGTCAACACCTTCGTCTTCTTCGTGGCACGCCTGGCGGCCTCCGCCGTCGATGCGGCGCTGCGGCGAGGCAGCCGCGGCATGTCCAGTTCGGGGTTTCTCTACAGCTCCGTGCGCTGGATCTGCGAGGTGATGTTCGGCCTGCTGGCCAGCATGCTAGTGGCCTGGTTCTCCCGGCGGCGGGAATTCCGGGCGGATGCCGGAGCGGCCCGGCTGATGGGCAGTCCGCGCGCCATGATCGCCGCGCTGCAGCGCCTGGGAAGCCTGCGCGCCGCCGCCTTGCCGCGCAGCTTCGCGGCGGCCGGGATCCACGCCCCAGAGGCCTGGCTCCGACTGTTTGCGAGTCATCCGCCGCGCGAGGCGCGCATCCGGGCGCTGGAGACGGGCGAGTGGGGGGACTAAGCGACGTCGATGCCAACCGCTCAGTTTTTGATAGGGGCAACACAGCCTGCCCCGCGCCCACGTCCGGCCACTTCAGGGCGTCAGTCACTGGGCAAGTGTTCTCACCTGTGATAAGATTAAACAGTCCTTAATGCCCCCATGGTCTAGAGGCCTAGGACACCACCCTCTCAAGGTGGTAACACGGGTTCGAATCCCGTTGGGGGTACCTGTAGAACGCCCTACCGCTTGGCCGGTAGGGCGTTCTGCTATTGCACTGCCGTGTGTGCGACGGTCGTTAGCGGGCGACGCAGGGGCCGCCGGCGGCACGGCGATCGCGCTGGTGGACCTGGAACAGCTGCTCCACCGAGGACATGTCTCCTAGCCAGCGCTCGACCCAGGACAGCTGACCGTTCCGGTTGCGGTCACCGCCCTCCAGGGCAGCCAGCAGCATCTCATCGGCGGACAGCCCGTCGCCGTTGCGGTCTGCGCGGCGCAGCGCCCCCTCGGCGATCGCCGCCGTGCAGGTGAAGTCGGTCCAGTCGCAGGCGGTCACACAGGGGTTGCCGGTCTCCTCGCAAGGGACACGCACGGGTTGCTTGGCTTCGGCCACGCTGATGCGGCGATCGCCGTCGCGATCAAAGCGGCGGATCAGGCCCTCGGCCTGAGCGCCCAGAAGGGCTTGGAGCTTGGCGGGAGCGGCGATGGTCGGCATGGAACGCAATCCTTTCAAATGGATCGTGCGGGGCGAAGACAGCTGGTCGACCCGCTCCAGGCACAAGCCGCGCCGCGCCGGTCGTTGACGTCCCCACCGTAGGCGGCGGTTCATCTGGATCCCAAGGAAGGCTTGTCGCCGCCTCGAGGCGGGGGGTTGCTTCAGACAAAGTAAAGAGCGGGTTATCATTGGCTCAAACGCAGGCCGGCGTGTTCTGATGGTCGGCATCCTCAGGAATGGGTTCCGCCGTGCCCCTCGACGCCCTCTGGCTCACGCTGAAGCTCGCAAGCCTCACGACCGCCGTCCTGGTGGGTCTCGGTGCGCCGCTGGCCTGGCGCCTGGCCCGCTGGCGGGGCCGCACGAAGCCCTTCGTGGAAGCCCTGCTGGCCTTGCCGCTGGTGCTGCCGCCGACGGTGCTGGGCTTCTATATGCTTCTGGCCATGGGCCAGCGCGGCCCGTTGGGCCAGGCCTGGCAGGTTCTGTTCGCTCAACCGCTGGCCTTCAGCTTTGCCGGCCTCTGGCTGGCCTCGCTGCTGTTCAGTCTGCCGTTTGCCCTCCAGCCGATGCTGGCCGGTTTCAGTCGCATCGACCCGGAACTGGTGGAGGCTGCAGAGAACGCCGGCGCGAGCCCCTGGCAGGTCTTTCGCCACGTGGCCTGGCCGCTCGGCGGCAGCGGAATCGCCGGCGGCGCGGCGCTCTGTTTCGCGCACACGCTGGGGGAATTCGGCGTGGCCCTGATGGTGGGCGGCAACATTCCCGGCGAGACTCAGACGATCGCGATCGCCCTGTATGACCTGACCGAAGCCCTGCGCTTCGACCTGGTCCACGGGCTCGCCCTCGGGCTGCTCCTGTTCTCGTATCTGGTGCTGCTCGGCATCGCCTGGTCCCAGAGGGGCTCAATGCCGGGGGAAAGTTTGGGCCGATGAGCCACCCGCCCAAGCACAGCAAGGCTTCCGGCGGCGGGAAACGACCGGGCCCGCCCCGACGCACTGGTGCGTCCGGGGCCAGGGTCGGCGGGCGGGTCCTGCTCAGCCTGGGGGCCTGGCTCGGTCTCACCCTCAGCCTGGCGGCCCCGGCCAGTGCCTCGCCACGCCTGCGCATTGCGGCAGCCTCCGACCTGCGAGAGGCCTTGCCGGCCTTGCTGCGCGCCTTCGATCCGGCCCTCGCTCCCCAGGTCCAGGTGAGCTTTGGCGCCAGCGGCAAGCTCGCGACCCAGCTGGCGCAAGGGGCTCCCTTCGACGTGTTCCTGTCCGCGGACGCCCAGCGGGTGGACCAGCTGCTCCGCAGCGGGCACGGGCAAGCGGGCACCCGCACCGCGTTCGCGACGGGGCAACTGGTGCTGTGGTTTCCCCGGGCCCGGGCGCCCCTGGCGCCGCTCGGCCTGCGCGCTTTGGCGCAGGACCCGAGCCTGCGTCTGGCGATCGCCCACCCGCAGCACGCCCCCTACGGCCGGGCCGCCGTGGAGGCGCTGCAACACGCACAGCTCTTCGGCCTGCTCGGGCCCCGGCTGATCCGGGCCGAGAACGTGGCCCAGGCCGGCCAGTTCGCAGCCTCCGGTGGGGCCGACTGTGCCCTGATCGCCCGCGCCCTTGTCCGCGCGCCGGGGCTGCGCGACGGCGCGAGCTGGGCGGTGCCCCCGGGCTGGCACCGGCCGGTGCAGCACGTGGCCGTGGTGACCGCTCCGGGCCCGGCCGCCCTGGCCACCCGCTGGGTGCGCTTTCTCGGGCAACCCGCCGCCCAGCGCATCCTGACGCAGTTTGGCTACATGCCGGCTGTCCGACTCCCCTGACGTCATCGCCCCTCATCTGTGCGCTCGACCCGACGGAACAACCGCAGGTCCGAGCGCCCCACGCCCGTGGGTGTGGGATACTGAACGCCGGAGCAGGTCGCGACCGCGCGTGAGTCGCTGAAACGGGGAGGACGATGCCATGTGGATGGCCTGGTTGACGGTGACGTGCCTGCTGGCGGTGGCCATGTGCACCATGTGGTTCCCTTACCGGCGCTGGAACAACCTCAGCGTGGTCGACCTGGCTTGGGCCGCCGGCGTGGGCGTTGCGGCGGTGAGCCTGAGCGTCTGGGGCGCGCTGGCTGGCGGTAACCCGCTACGGGCTGGGCTGCTGGGCGGCGCGGCGGGCCTGTATGCGCTGCGGCTGACGTGGCACCTGGTGCAACGCTTCGAACCGCATGTCGAAGACCCGCGCTACACCGCCATGCGTGAGGGCCAACCGGCCGCGCGGCAAGACGCGTATGCCCTAGGAACCTTCGCCCTGCAGGGCACCGTGGCCGGCTTGCTGGCGCTGCCCTTCGCGCTGGCCGCCTGGGACCCTTCTCCGGTGCTCTCCCCCCTGATCGCGGTGGGCCTGGCCTTGGCCGGTCTGGGCATCCTGCTGGAGGGCCTGGCCGACCGTCAGCTGACGCGCTTCAAAGCCGACCCCGCCCACCGGGGCCAGATCTGTCGGGTGGGCCTGTGGCGTTACTCCCGGCATCCCAACTACTTCGGCGAATGGCTAGTCTGGTGCGGCTTCGCGCTCGCGGCCAGCCCCTCGCCGCTGGGGCTCGCGGCCTGGCTGAGCCCCGCCATGATGTGGCACTTTCTGCAGAACGTGACGGGCATTGCCGCCACCGAGGCCCACATGCGACGCTCACGTGGGGCCGCCTACGAGGCCTACGCGCGTGAAACCTCGGCCTTTTTCCCTTGGCCACCGCGCGCAACGGCTTCCGACGAATGACGCGTTCCGCCTGGCTGGGGCGCGGCCGGTTCGCCGTTGTGGCTGAACAGCCCGTGAACCCCGAGCCAAAAGGCCCCCGCCGGCCGGGCCGCCCTGCTAAGATGTGGGGCCCGATGCCTGCCTGAAGGAGACCCCGTTGCTGCTGGACACCGTCTTATCCACGGGCCTGGTGCCCGACCCCGTCATCCGCTGGGGCATCCGCAAGCTGTTGCGGGACCACCTGGCCGTCCTGCCGATCGACCGGGGCGAGGCCACCGAACGCTACGTGAGCGACTTCGTCAGCGGCCTGAGCGGTCAGGCGATCGCCGTTCAAACCGCAGCCGCCAACGCACAGCATTACGAGTTGCCCACCGCCTTCTTCCAAGCCGTGCTGGGGCCGCACCTCAAGTACAGCAGCGGTTGGTGGGAACAGCCCGAAACCGACCTGCTCGCGGGGCTGGCGGAATCCGAACGCGCCATGCTGGCGCTCAGCTGTGCGCGGGCGGAACTGGCGGACGGGCAGGACGTGCTGGAGCTGGGCTGCGGCTGGGGCTCGCTGTCGCTGTACATGGCCGAGCACTACCCGCGCAGTCGCATTCTGTCGATTTCGAACTCCCGCACCCAAAGGGAATTCATCCTGGCCGAGGCGGAGCGGCGCGGCCTGACCAACCTGGAAGTTGAAACCTGCGACATCAATGCCTTCCAGACCGTGCGCCAGTTCGACCGGGTGGTCTCGGTCGAGATGTTCGAGCACATGCGCAATTACGATGCCCTGCTCGGGGTGGTGCAGCGCTGCCTGCGGCCAGAGGGGCGCCTGTTCGTCCACATCTTCACCCACCGGCAGACGCCCTACCTGTTCGAATCGCGCAGCGAGCGCGACTGGATGGCGCGTTACTTTTTTTCGGGCGGCATGATGCCGCACGCGGGCATCTTTACCCACTACCCCCATCGCTTCACGGTCGTGAACCAGTGGACCGTCAACGGGCGCCATTACCACCAGACCAGTGAGGCCTGGCTGCGGCGCATGGACACCCAGCGCGCGGTCCTCGCCCCGCTGTTCCAGGCCACCTACGGCACGGAGGCCCGGCGCTGGTGGACCTACTGGCGAATCTTTTTTATGGCCTGCTCCGAACTGTTCGCCCATGACGGCGGCCAGGAGTGGTTCGTCAGCCACTACCTGCTGCGCCCGACCCCGTTGCCCTGACCCGCAGGAGATTCTCGATGTCGAACACCTGGTCTGCGCGCTTACTGCAAGCCTTGCTGCTGATCTTTCTGGCCCTCGAGGGGGCGCTGGGCTGGACCTATCTGGTCACGGACGCCTCCGGTATCGCCCGCGAACGGGCCCGCTGCGAGGCCCTGGCCGCCGAGGGCGCCGGCAAGCTGCAAGCCCTGCTGCCCGAGGCGAGCCAACATCCGCAGGGCGCCAGCGCGCATCCGAGCGTGGTCGGCCTTCATCACGCCCTGAGCGACATGCACCCGGGAGCCGGGGGCTATGCCTTCGTCGTCACGCGCGACGGGCGCTACGTGAGCCACCCGATTGCCGCGCTGGCCGAGGAGAAGCAAACGCTGGTGGATCGCGCCCGTGACACCGACAACGAAGGGCTCAAGGCGCTGGCCGAGGCGATCCGCGCCAACCCGAAAGGCGTGCTTGAGTACGTCAGCCCCCTCAGCCGCCAAGCGTCGTGGCTCACTTACCAGGCCGTGCCCGAGAGCGACCTGGTGGTGGCCCTGAGCGTGGTCAAGGGAGAACTGGTGCCGACAGCCCCGCAAAAACGGCGCCTGCTGATTCTGATGGCGCTTTGCCTGGGGCCCTTGCTCGGGCTGCTGGCGCTGCGCCGTCCCGAACTGGATGAGCCCACGCTCTGGCGGGCCAGCAGCGGGCTGGCGCTGGGCTTCGCCACGACGATCGCGGTGGTCTGGAGCCATGGGCCCCTGCTCGAGACGCTCGAGGAGGAACCCAAGCGCGTGCTGCACGCCCTCGCCAATGCCAGCGGCTCGCACGAGGCCAACCACCACGCCCCGGAGGGCCACGAGGTGGCGGGGCACGAGGGCACCCCGCACGAAACCCTGCACCCGATCCTGGATCACGATGCCCTGGCCCGCTACCAGGCCAAGCTTTCGCAGCGGGCCCAGGCGGAGGGTCAGCCGCAGCCACGATTTGTGCGCACGGGGCTGTACGTCCGCACGGTCGAGTTCAACTCCGAGCAGGACGTGCGGCTCGGTGGCACGATCTGGCAACGTTTCAAGCTCGGCGAGGATGATGCCGTGCCGCGGGGCGTGCGTTTCCCCGAGTCGATTTCTCGCAACTCGGCCAGCCTGGTCGAGGTGATGCGCAAGCGCATCAACGGCTATGAGGTGGTGGGCTGGGACTTCGACCAGGTGATCCGCAGCCCCAAGCGCTTCGAAGCGTACCCGTTGAATGACATCCTGCTGGCCCTGCACATCTGGCCGCAGGAACTCACGGGCCAGGTGATGCTGGTGCCGGACCTGGACGCTTACCCGCTGATGGACCCTCAGGTGCGCCCCGGCGTCGATACCCATCTGGTCACGACCCGGCCGCTGGAGGAGAGCTTCTTCGGCCTGAAGTCGCTGGCCTTCGGCACCAATTTTGGCGACCCCAAGTTCGCGGGAGAACTGCGTTACCCCGAGCTGGCCTATATCATGAACTTCCGCAACGACATGTACGTGCCGGTGTTCGCCAACCTGTTCCCGATCCTGATGATCGCGATCCTGCTGTTCGCCACCCTGATGAACCAGAGCAAGACGCCCGGTAACTGGGGCGTGTTCGGCATGGTGTCCGGCTTGTTCTTCTCGCTGGCGGTGGCCCAGGTCAAGCTGCGGGAGATGTTCGAGACCGAGACCCTGGTCTACCTGGAGCAGTTCTACGTGGTGCTCTATGTGGCGCTGGCGCTGGTCTGCCTGAACACCCTGCTCTTGAGTCGCCCGCCCGAGCAACGCCCGGCCTGGGTGGCGTACCGGGAGAACCTGCTGCCTCGCGTGCTGTTCTGGCCCGTGCTGACGGGCACGCTGGCCTGCCTGACGCTGCGCATCTTCTACTGAGCGGCAGGCGGGCGTGGGGGCTGGCTGCGGGCACTTCCGGCGCAGGCGATCACGATGCAGGCGATCGCCAGGGCCTGGGAGGCACTGAGGTGCTCTCCCAGGATCAGCCAGGCAGTCAGCGCCCCGATCACCGGTTCGAGGCTCAGCCAGCTGCCCAGCACGGGCTTGCTCAGGTGCGGCAGCACGGCCATTTCCAGCGAGTAGGGCAGGGCACTGGAGAAGACCGCCACGAACAACCCCCAGCCCAATAACGCCGGGATCTGCAGGATCGGTTGCCAGGCCGGCAGGCCCCAGGGCACGACCACCAGGGCTGCCGCCAGCAGGCCCAAGGCGGTCGCTTGCAGCGAGGGCAGGTGCCCCAACCGTTGCCCCAGCACGATGTAGGCGGCCCAGCAAGCGGCGGCGGCGAGGGCGAAGGCGATGCCGCGCGGGTCGAGCGCGGTGGCGTCGATTTGCCAGGGCAACAGCAGGGCCAGCCCCAGCAAGGTCAGCCCCGTCCAGAGCAGGTCGCGCGGGCGGCGGGACGCCAGGATCGCCAGTGTCAGGGGCCCCGCCAGTTCGATCGCGATCGCGACGGCAAAGGGAATGCGGGCGATCGCCTGGTAGATGCAGAGGTTCATGCCCCCCAGAACCAAGCCATAGAAGGCCAGCAGGCGCAGGTCTCGCGCGGCGGGCGGGCGGCGCCAGGGGCGGGCGATGGCCAGCATCAAGCCGGCCGCGAAGGCCAGGCGGAGGGCGGTCGTGCCCGCGGCCCCCAGCACGGGGAAGAGGGTCTTGGCAAAGGAGGAGCCGACACACAGCGAGACCATGCTGGCCACCAGCGCCCCCAAGGCGAGCAGGGGCGCCCGGGCAGGCCCCCGCAGTGGTGGGTGGTGCTCAGCTTGGTTCGCGGGGACAGGCGGGATGGGCCGCTCCTTCAAGCTCAGGGGCTCATCGAGCCGAGGCAGGGCCGCCAGTCCGATCCCCAGGCACTCACGTCAGGCGGGGCACGGGAGCGCCGAGGTGGACGTCGCCAGAGCAACGACAACGCACCGAACGGAAGCCCCGGGCACTGTCAGTTTACCGCAGCCCGAGCGCGGCAGACGATTCGCCGCAGGGGCCTGGCGCACGCGGAGGGCAAGGCCCTGCGGCGGCGGCGGCCGTCGCGACCGGTGCCAGAGCGCCCCGCGGCGTCAGCCGCCGTCAGAACGGCTGGGAGGCGCCAAAATTGACCACGGCCGAGCCTGCGTGTTACCGAGTAGGCGGGCGTGTGCGATTCCACCTTCAAACCAAGTCGGCCCGGAGGGTACAGGTTGCCCAGGAGGGCCAGGAACTCCAGATGCCCGCCCGGAAGGTTCAGAACGCCCGAAAGGGCCCAGGCCCTCTAGCAGGAGGAACGCGATGTCATCCCCCCTCTCCGCTCGCACGGTTCTGCTGGCCACCAGCGTCGTGGCGCTGGCGATGGTCGGGCTGGACCTGGTCTGGCTCGGGGCGATCGCCCAGCCGTTCTATCAGGCCCAGCTCGGCCCGTTGATGGCCAAGCCGCCCCTGCTCGCTCCCGCCGCGGCCTTCTACCTCTTCTACATTGGCGTGATCATGGCCCAGGCCGTGGCCCCGGCCGATTCGCCGAAAAATGCCGCCGGCCGGGGCGCCTGGCTTGGCTTCGTGGCCTACGCCACCTACGAACTGACCAACTGGGCCGTGATTCAGGGCTGGCCTGCGGGGCTGGTGCCTGTCGACCTTGGCTGGGGCATCCTGCTCACGGCCGCCGTCTCAGGCGTCGGGCGCGCCGCCTGGGAATGGAGCGAACGCAGGGTGGCGTCCTCGCAATAGGGTCGCAGGCCCGCCAGGCGACGGTCGAGGCCCCCCAGGGGGGCCAGGCTCACGGCCGAACAGCTGGGCTGGCGGAGCGTGAACTTCCGGCTCAGGCTGGGCCGGCGGCCCGGCGGCAGCCGCCAGCCAGGCGCCTGCAGGTGGTCCCCCGGCAACGATGTTCGCCGTGGCACATGCTGGCTCCGCCAGGCAGAACGACGTGACGACCAGAACGCCCGCGAGGCCCTGACACACGGCGTGACGCATGGATTCTCCCTCTCAATGGTCGTGCCCTGTCCGAGGGCAGGGATCTGCTCGTACCCGCGTGGAGCAGGGGAATCCTTGCCAGGCGCCTGCAGTTCCCGCCGGGCACCTCAGCCCTCCGCCACCTCGAAGCCCACGACGCTGTGCTCGTGACGACTGAACTCGATGCCGACGCGAATGTCGAGGCCGAGGGCGGCGAGGTGGCATCGAACGGTTCGATCGAATGGCTGTTGGTTTACTCAGCAACAGGGTCGGGTAGGTCTTCAGTAGACAGCGTTTCGAGTCGGAGGGAGGTACCCGGTGGGCACAGTCAATTCAGGCAACGGCGCAAATTGGAAGCCGGCGGCGATCGGGCGGCCGCCGCAGTCGGGCAATGGGGTGTCCGCTGACTTCGCCAACGACGCCTACAACAACTCCGGGGTCAAGGCTCCGGCTCCGCTCGATTCGACAGGCCCCGCGAAGAAAGCGCCCGCAGCCGCCAAGAAGAAGGCGCAGGCGCAAAAAGCCAAGCTAGCCCAGCAAACCGCCCTGACCGATAAGGCTCAGGCGGCCCTGAAGAGTCAGAACGCCAGCCCCAAGCCCTCCATCGACGCGATCACCCTGCCCGGCGCCGAACCCGCCGCGCAAACCGAAGCGCAGGCGGTCGACGCCTTGATCAAGATGGCCAACGCCAAGAAGGGCCCGACGGCGGGGATGGTGTCCAAAGACGACGTCATGAAATTGCCCGATGGCCCCGCCAAGGAGACCATCCTGGCCAATTTCGCGGTCCTGCAAATGTCCACGAACGCAGGCAGCGAAGTGGGCAAGGGCATCCCCCGCGGCGTTGAACAGAAGACGGAAGCCTGGACCCACCTGACGGTCAGCGACCTGAACCTGATGAAAAACCAGCTCAAGCGCGGAGACACCCTGGAATCCTTTGCCGACAAGGTGGCCGCCCGTGAGATCGCCAAGGATGACAAGAAAGAACTCGGCCAGTACCACGTGGGCGACCGCAACGGCGACGGCGTGAAGGACAAGGCGGACCTCAAGGCGTACGTGGAAGAACTTCAGAAGGGGCCGCGCCACCAAACCGAGGGGCGCTACGAGCAGTTCTCCCGGTAGGGCCACGAGCGAGGTCGCGGAGAGAGCCAGCAGGTCGACGGCTTCGCCCAATCCTTCAACCTCGACGCCGCCGGATCCACCGCGCGGGCCGGCGTCGACCTCCACGCACAGCGCCGCCATGTTCCGTTCGTGCTGGTCGGCGTGTACGGTCCTGAATCGCGCCCCGGGAGACCTCTAGCCTGCCTGTTGGTTAGCTCGTATCACCAGAAGAGCGGTACGATGGGCAGGCGTGACAAGGCCCTGGCGATCGCCGAGCGTCTGATGGCGACGATCCATTGAGAGCGGACTTGCAGCGCGCCGAACTGGACGCCGAGCCTCTACCACCACTTCGCGACCAGGGCTGACCTGGAAGCGGAGGTCGGCGCGATGGCGCTGGCCTACCCCGCCGGCAGGCAGGCGACCTGAGGCTGACCGCCAGGGCCCCCTTGAGGTTTCATGACGAACTGCGATGACCACGGGCTCCCCCTTTCGACGCGGTCCGAGACGGCCGCCGAGCGCTACCGAGCCGGCCTGTTGCTGATGCTGTCGGCGTGGCCCGGCGGGGGCGAGGAGTTGGAGCGCGCGATCGCCGCCGACCCCGGCTTCGCGCTCGCCTGGGCGGCGCTCGCCCGGCTAAGGACGATCCAGGCGCGCCCCGCCGAGGCGAAGGCGGCGATCGCCTCCGCCGTCGACCTCGTCGCTCGCCACGGGACCGAGCGGGAGCGCAGCCACGTGGCCGTTCTCGACGCCGCCATCGCCGGCCGGACGCCGCAAGCCCGGGACCTCGCGCTGGCCCATGCGGACCGCTGGCCTCGGGACGTGCTGGTCCTGGGCATGCTGCTGGGGCCCTTCGGGCTCCTGGCCTTCTCGGGGATGGCTGGGCACAACCAGGCGCTGGTCGACCTGTGCGCGCGCCACGCCGGCCACTTCGACGCCGACGACTGGTGGTTCCTCACCTATCACGGCTGGGCGCTCGCCGAGAACGGCGAAGCCAGGCGCGGGCGGTCGATGCTGGAGCGCGCCCTCGCGGTCCGGCGGGAGAACGCCAGCGGCGTGCATGCCCTCGCCCACGCGATGCACGAGGGGGGGGCCGGCGAGGACGTCGTGTCGCTGGTCGACAGCTGGCTGCCCGGCTATGGCCGGGAGGGTGTGCTGCACGGCCACCTGACGTGGCATGCCGCGCTGGTGGCCCTCGAACGCGACGACGTGCCCACCGCGCTGCGGCTCTACGAGGCGCGTGTCCGGCCGACGGCGACCCTGGGCATGCCCATCAACGTCATCAGTGACGGCGCCTCCTTCTTGTGGCGCCTCGGCGCCTACGGCCATGACGTCCCCGCCGCGCTCTGGCAGGAGCTGCACGCGTACGCGGTCGCGAAGTACCCGGAGGCCGTCGGCCACGGCTTCATTGACGCCCACATGGCGATCATCGAGGCGTTTACGCGCGATCGTGAGGCCCTCGAGCGCCGCGCCCGGACGTTGGCCGAGATGGCCGCGGCGGGCACGCTGGCGGCCGGGCCGGTGGTGCCGGCGATCGCCCGCGCGGCGCAGGCCTTTGCTGAGGGCGCGTACGGCGAGTGCGCGCGCGTGCTGGAGCCGGTCGCGGGCGACGTCTCGCGGATCGGGGGCTCCGGGGCCCAGCGCGAGATGCTCGAGGAGATGTTGCTGCTGGCTTACATGCGCGGTGGCGAGGCCGGGAAGGCGCGGGCCTTGCTCGACCGACGCCTGCACCGCCGCCCGTCCCCGCGCGACGCGCGCTGGCGCGGCCAACTCGTCGGATAAACGCCCCAGTTCAAAGGCCTCGCATCTACAGTCGAGGCCGTTTCAGTCGTACCCCCAACGGGACAGTTGTCGAACTCTGGTGGCCCGGTTCTTCGCGGCGCTGGCGGACCCGGAGGTCTGTCAGCTAGCCCCCTCACGCCAGAATGGGACCGCGGTGCCTACCAAAACCCGAGCGTGCTACCGCACCTCCCAGCGGCCCGCGCGTGGCGAGCCGTGGCGAATCAAGCGGCCCAGCCGCTGAAGCGAGGCCAGGTGCTTCTCGACCGCCCGCGAGCTGATGCCGAGGCGCTCCCCCAGCAACCGCGCCGAGAGCGTCGGCTCTGCGGCCAGCAGGCGCAGGATCTCCGAACCGATCTCCGAACTTATCTCCGAACCGGGTGCGGCGGCGGGGGGCTGCTGCCGGATGGCCTCCAGGAGGGCGTCGAGAATGGCGGCCAGCATGAAGGCGACGAAGGGACCCAGTTC
Source organism: Candidatus Sericytochromatia bacterium (assembly GCA_035285325.1). Classification (NCBI taxonomy): domain Bacteria; kingdom Bacillati; class Candidatus Sericytochromatia; species Candidatus Sericytochromatia bacterium. Next base: position 1,629 of record JAYKJB010000127.1, on the reverse strand, counting down.
GCCTTGCTGATCGGCCTGACCCAGGGTGTCGTAGTAGCCCTCCTGACGGGCGCGTATCACCTCCTCGATCGGCAGCCAGGCCAGCAGCGGGTTCCAGCGGCTCAGGATGAGCGTCTGCCAGAGTCGGCCAAGGCGGCCGTTGCCGTCGGGGAAGGGGTGGATGAACTCCAGTTCGTAGTGCACCACGCAGCCCGCGATCAGGGGATGCCAGTCGGTTCCGGCGAGCCAGCCCAGCAGGTCAGCCACCAGGGCAGGGACCCGCTTGGCGGGGGGGGCCATGTGCACAAGCTGCTCCCCCCGGTAGATGCCCACGCCACCGCTCCGGAACTGGCCGGGGCGGTCGATCAAACCAGCCATCAACAAGCCGTGGGCCTCAAGCAGGTGGCTCGGCTCGGCAGGGCTCCAGCCCTGGAGAGCCTCGTAGGCCGTGATGGCGTTGCGTACCTCCTGGATGTCGCGGGCGGGGCCGAGCACGGGCTTGCCGTCGAGGATGGCGCTCACCTGCTCGAGGCTGAGGCTGTTCTGCTCGATCGCAAGCGACGCGTGGATGGTGTGGATGCGGTTTTCCCGGCGCAGCAGGGGCGAGAGCGTCCGCTCCTGACGGGCACTCCAGCGACCGAGCGCCTCGGCGATCTCCGCCACGCGCGTCAGCAGGGCCGGCGTCAGCGTGAGGGGTGGACGGTAAGGCGCATCGGGGGGCATCAGAGCGTCCATCCCCCGTCGCTTGCGGGTTGAAACGTGGCGTCGCAAGCAAGCAAAGGCAGCCATCAGCAGGCCGGGCCCGTGGACCTGGTCAGCCGTGGCGGTGGCCGATGCCCTCCTGTGCCACCCGTGTTCGCCCGCGCCGTCCAGCGCACCCCCCAACAGGGCTCGAACCGGCAAGAACGTCTCGTGAAGGGGATAACTGGCCAAGAGCCGGGCACGCCCCCGTCGTACCCCTTGCACCCCGAAAAACGCAAAAAAAAGGCCTCGACTGCATCTACAGCCGAGGCCAATTTAAAAGTACCCCCAACGTGACAGTTATCGAACTCTGGTGGCCCGGTTTTTCGAGGCGCTCGCGGACCCGGAAGCCCGACAGTTACAGGTTCCTGGCCAGGCTGCCACGCGCACGCGCTCGTCTGCTTGATGCCTGACCGGTTTCCTGCCCCTAATAGATATTGTACTCAGGGCCAACCGTCGTCTCCTCGACGGGTTGGCATGGAGGGGGCCGCAGGTGAGGAGCAACGTGATCGCGTCGATGGCTCGGCGGCTGTGCCAACGGTCCAGGCCGGGGCACGCGGCAGTGAGGGGTCGGCCCCTGGCCGCCAGGCGCCGGTCGGAAAGGTGTCGCGGGTCGGTCGTTCTGACGGCGATGGTAGCGAGCCAGGGACCGGACCGCGCGGGAGGTCTGTCCGATGGCTGAGCATTCCCCGGCCCCGGGCATCGGTCCCCTGGCACAGATGCGACAGCGTCTGGAGAGCCCTCGAAAGAATGTCCGCGGGACCGTCACCCTGTGTGCGACGTGCATCAGGGAGAGCTTCGAGGACTGGAAGGCGCTGAAGGGGTTTCTCCACCAGCGGGTTTACGAGACCGCCACGGGGCAAGACGACAAGGTCGCCTTCGAGCCCCTGGGCAGCGGCTGCATGGGCG